>CACXHA010000114.1 GCA_902767385.1 uncultured Elusimicrobium sp. | reverse complement strand
GTCCGTTTGGGCGGAGGCTTCGGTTTGTGTGATTTTGGTAATTTCTTCAATCGTAAGTGCTTTCATAAGACACCTCTATTTGCCGCGTTTGCGGTATTTTTTAGATTTTTTGAGACGGTTGACAAAATCTTTGGTTACGTTGACGGGTTTTTGCCCGTAGAGTACCTCGTCTTTACGCACCACCGCGCCAATGTTGCGCTTTTGGGCAAAAGACTTAATTTCCAAATAAATATCTTTCAAAATCTCTTTGACTTCTTGTTCTTCCAACTGCAAAATTTCTTCACGTGTTTGGGCTTTGTAATTATCTATAAAAAAACTGCGTTCTTCAATCATGCGTTTGTTGGACGCAATGCGTGTGGTTAAATCTTCCAGTTGGGCGGGCGTGTTGAGCGGCGTGGCGTAAAAGACGTCGCTACCGGCAAAGGTAAGCCGGTTTAACAGGTTGCCCAGTTCCAGTTCGTCGGCGTCATCCGGCGGAAGGGGGGCCAGTTCGTGCGCTTCTACCACGATGCGTTCGTAAAACGGTTTTAACTGGCGCACCAGCCCCATTAACTGTTGGTTTTCGGCTTGCAAGGTAGCAATTTTTACTTTCGCTTCGGCTACTTCATCTTCTTTTGATAGAATTTTCAGCCGGATTTGCTCTTTAACCGCCACCGTACGCGGGTGTGCATTAAAGGCTTCGTCAATGTCTATAAACGCCACCGTAAGGCATTTGCGGGCGGTTTCTTCATCCAGCACTTCGGGTTCTTGCTCGTCCAATTCTTCTTTGGCTTGCGCTTGGGCTTGGGCCGGGGCGGGCAAGTGGTCCTCGGGTTTTGCGGGTTCTTGTGTTTTGGACAAAATGGCGGCTACGGCGGCGTTTTCTTCTGCGGTAAGGGCCAACTCTTCGGCTTGCAGTAGCATTGCGCTTGCCAGTGATAAGAATAACCCAAGGAATAAACTGCTTTTTCTCATATACTCCTTACATCATGTTGGAAATGTTGAAGTAGAAGTGGGAACGGTCTTCGCCTTGTTTGTGGTTTAGACCATACCCCCAGTCAATACGGATGGGGAGCGACGGAGTAGTTAAGCGCAAACCGACCCCCACGCCTGATTTAAATTGATTTTCGTTCGGCCCCAATTTGAAATCCAAGTCCGAAGCGTGATCCCACGAGTTACCCAAATCATAGAAGAAGGCAAATTGTGCCATGTTGCGCCGCCCTTCGCGCGCAAGCGGGAAGCGTAATTCGGCGTTGAACACGTAGTAAGTGGTACCGCCGTATTTGGGACCGATTTCCCCGGCACGTTCATAACCGCGGATGGTATCGGCACCGCCCAAGAAGAATTTTTCATACGGGGGTACTTCCTGTGTGCGTCCATACGGGCGAACCGAGCCGATTTTGTTAGACACCACAAACACAATGGGGTAATTGCCGCCAATGTTAAGAACAGTGTGGTTGAAAATGGAGCGGGCATTTAAGTACCACAAATCCAGGTCTCCACCTACGGGGCCGCCGGCCAGCGCAATCCCTAACGAGTTACGCCACCCGCGGGTAGGGTCCCACATATTGTCGCGTGTATCAATGGCAAAGTCCGTACTGATGGTGGACAAATTGGTAGTTCCTTCGGCGATGCAAGTGGCCGGGTCTTGGCCGGGTTGACATTTGAACTGGTGTTCAATATCATAAATATCAATGTTTTCAAACGAATAGCCAAACAAGAGTTGGTAAATATCGTCGTTAAAGCGCGGACCGATTTTGATACGTCCACCGATACGTTTTTCGGTATAGGCGCGGTTTTCGGTTGAGAAAGAACGGTAACGGCGGGTATTAAACAAGTCTATTCCCAGCGAAGTAGGTTTGTCAAAAATCCATGGAGTGTACCAACTGACGGTGTAATCCAAAATTTCTTTACCAAACAGGGTACGTAACGAAAGCCGCTGCGCGCGGCCAAACAAGTTTAAGTGGTTAATAGAAACTTCCCCGTACAGACCGTCCATAGAGCTCATAGCAAGCCCGGCGGTAAACATACCCGGGCGGCCTTCTACGATGTTAAAATCCAGGTCAACTTTGTCGGGCTCGGTGGTGGGTTGCAGGCCGATTTGTACGTCGTTAATAAAGCCCAAATTCATAATTTTGGTTTGGCTGCGTTTGATTTTTGCGTTATCGTACAAATCGCCGGGTTTAATGGTAATTTCACGGGTGAAAACATATTTTTTGGTGTGTTGGTAGCCGGAAACATCTACGTGATCCACGTAGAAGATGTGCCCTTCGGTGATGTCAAAGGTTAAATTCAAAATTCCGTTTTGGATATCCTTTACCGGTACTACTTGCGCTTGCAGATAACCGCGGTCGGCATATTGTTCTTGGATAGCGGCGATGGTGTCGTCAAAATCTTTTTGGTTGTAGCGATGTCCTTTGCGAAACAGAACTTGTTTATCCAGTTCTTCTTTTGTGAACACGTTGTTGCCGTCAAAAGCTACCGTGCCGAAATCCACCTGAGGCCCTTCGGTTAAGTGGTAGGTTAAAAAAGCTTCGTTTTTGGCATCATTGTAAGTGATGTCAGGCTGGGAGAGATTAAATTCACTATACCCTTTGTTGCGTCCGTAGAGCATCATTTTCACCCAATCTTTTTGTAGATTTTGCGGCTTAAATACTTTGCCCGGGCGGTTGGACGCTTTTTTGATAATCTTTTTTTCAGGCAGTTCCAAGGGAACGTTGTTAGTGTCTAGCGTGAGCTCTTTTACGCGCACGCGCTCGCCCTCGTCGATTAACAGTTTTACATTCACTACGTTTAGTTTTTCGTTGCGTTCCAGTTCGTAAGCTACTTGGGCGTTGACATACCCTTTTTCGGCGTATTTGGCAGTAATTTTAGAGAGGTCACTTTCTAGTTTTGCCTCGTTAAAAGGGTCTTTAAGTTTAAGGGTCATGGCTTGGGTAATGGCCCCTTTGCCCAGGTGTTTGCGGCCTTGGTAGGTTAGGCGGTCAAAAATCGGTTTTTCTTTGACTAAATACGTAATTTTGTGACAAGCGTATGAAGTGCCGGACTCTTTGTCTTTGCGCTTGCCGGGCATGGGGGTAATATCGATTTCTACCGAGTCAAAACTACCCAGGGCAGAAATATCTTGCACGTCCTCGGAGACAGTAACACGTTCGTAAAGTTCGCCTTTTTTGGAGTGGGCGGCCTTGGTAACGGTTTTTTTGCGGATATTTTTAAGCCCGTCTACGGAAATGTTACAAATCATCCACGGGCCATTTGGATCTAGTTCTGTTTCGGCGGGTTCTTCCGCGCGCGCGTACGAAAAAAAAGAAATCAGCATGCCTAATACAACGGCAGCAGACCAGTTGGTCAACTTCATTTCAAACCCCTTTTACATCTAAAAAATCAAAACGCCCGCACTACAGCGTAGCACGGGCGTAAGTGTGGTACAAAAAGGTACTATTTAGCCGGTCTTTTGGCTAAACCGCTTTTAATACAACCCGTGCAAACATAGGCGGTTTGGGTTTTGCCGTCCAAAACGATTTTTTGTTTTTGCAGGTTCGGTTTAAAGCTTCTTTTCGTCCGCAAGTTGGAGTGGCTGTAAGAACCGCCGGAGACGGAGGCCTTGCCACAGACTGCACATTTATAAGCCATACTAATTCCTTCCTTACTAAGATAAATTGTATTAACCTATTATATCAATTTTACCGGAGGCTGTCTAGTTTTTGACGATTTTGGGCGGAAACACTTTGCCTGCTACAATGGAAAGCACCAGTAATCCCACAATTACGCTCAAAGAGGCTAAAATCGGGATTTTAATGTAGTGCGAAAGCAACATCTTAACCCCTACAAAAAATAAAATGACCGAAATCCCATACTTTAAATAAGGGAACTTGCCCGCCATGCCGGACAAAAGAAAATACAATGAACGCAGCCCGATGATAGCAAAAATGTTAGAGGAATAGACCAAAAATGTATCCTGCGTAATGGATAAGACGGCGGGAATAGAGTCCACCGCAAAGATGAGGTCGCTCATTTCAATGACGAGGACGGCGGCAAAGAGCGGCGTGGCAAACCATTTGCCGGCTTCTTTCACAAAAAAGTTTTCGCCGTGATAGTCGGTCTTGAGCGGCATAAATTTCCGCAGGATTTTAAGCGGCAAGGAATTGGACGGGTCAAACTCGTCCTCTTCTTTTTGCAGCAGCATTTTAGTTGCCGTAAAAATCAAGAGTGCGCCAAATACGTAAATTGTCCACGAAAAAAGTGAAATAAGTTGCACACCCACAAAGATAAAGAGGAAACGCAGCAATACTGCCCCCAAAATTCCCCACAAAAGGGCTTTGGGTTGTAAATCGTGCGGGATGGCAAAATAGCTGAAAATGAGGATAAATACAAACATATTATCCACGGAAAGGGAATATTCCAGCACATACCCTGTGTAGAATGCCAGCGCGTGTTGCGGGCCTTCAAACAGCCAAATGGCTCCGCCAAACAGCAAGGCCAAAGATACCCACGCGCACACCATAACAGCGGCTTCTTTAATGGACACATGGCCGTGGTGTTTGTTGAGTACAGTAAGGTCTATAAACAAGGCAGCTAGCACGGTAATCCAAAACGCCAGCCACAAGGCAATAGATACGGTAGAGGTTACAGGTTCCATAACATTATTATATAAAAAGAGGACAAAGTATGCCGTTAAAAAGAGCAGCAAAAAAGCTGAGGATGGGAGTCGAACCCACAACCTACGGTTTACAAAACCGTTGCTCTGCCAGTTGAGCTACCTCAGCATTTAGTTTATTTTAGCATTTTTGGTGCCGTCGTGCCACTGCTTTATGCTAAAATAATCCTATGAAAAAAATTTTCTTTTTACTTTTTTTAATGGGGGCCGTTTTACCGCTAACGGCTCAGCAAAATTGCGATATTACCAAGCAAAAACCCATTGAACTTTTATCGGCACAGCTCAAACGTTCCTTCAAAGTGCTTCAAAAACAAAATCCGCCTATTTACTACCTTTCTTATACTTATACGCAGCAAGAGACGGCGGAACTTAGCGCACAAGACGGAGCGTTGGCCCGGGAGCAAATTTCACAAGAATCTTTTGTGCAGGTGTTTCCGCGCGCCGGTAGCTCGCGTATGGATAATACGCGCACGCTTAAAAAAGACCGCACTTATTATACTCTTACTAACGTAGATGTTCCTCGCTGGCAAGAGGACCCGCATGCTTTTACTACGGGGGTATGGAACGCCACTGAGCAAGCCGTAGAAGATGCCCAACAAGATTTTAACCGCGTAAAAGCAGATGCTCAAACCGCTTCTACCCGGTCCGACGATTCGCCGGATTTTGTTCTCCCGCCCAAAGAAACTTTTTGCCGGGAAGAACAACCGTTACAGTTTGATTTGGAGCCGATTAAAAAGCTACTTGTTAAAGCGTCTCGTTTGACGACGGATAAACCGTTTGTGCTGGAAAGCGAGTTTAGCTTTTCCATGCAAAATGCCCAGCGTTATTTTGTAGATTCGGTAGGGACGCAGCTTAAATATCCGGTGCGTTTGGCGCGTTTACACTATACGATTTCCGGCCAATCTGCCGATGGGGCCAACTTTGTGCGTGCCGGTTTTTATGATGTGCTGGGCGCGGATCAACTGCCTAGCGAAGAAAAATTACTGGCCGACGTTACACAAAGTATCGGCGAACTGGAAGCATTATCCAAAGCGCCGGAAGCACCGCCCGCCACCGTTCCTGCCATTTTGAAAAACCGCGCTATGGCCGTATTTGTGCACGAAGTGCTTGGCCACCGCGTGGAGGGGCACCGCCAAAAAGAAGATGCTTTTGGCAAAACATTTACGGACAAAATGGGGCAGCCAGTGGTGTCGCCTTTGATTAGCATTGTAGATGATGCTACCTTGCCCTCCTTTAATAATATCCCGCTGCGGGGTTTTTATTATTATGATGATGAGGGTGTTAGAGCGCGCCCGGTGGTGCTGGTGGAAAACGGGGTACTTAAAAACTTTTTAATGAGTTCTAGCCCGGTAAAAGGGTTTACTGCTTCTAACGGGCATGGGCGCGGCGCGGAAGGCAAACGCCCGGTGGCGCGCATGGGAAATACCCGGGTAATAGCCAGCCAAACAGTTCCCTATGAACAATTAGAACAACAACTTTTGGAAGAAATACGTAAGCAACATGCCCCCTACGGCGTGATTATTGAAGATTTATCCGGCGGATTTACGATTACACAGACCAGTTTCCCGCAAGCGTTTAAATTAACGCCTACGCTGATGTACCGGATTTACCCGGACGGACGTAAAGAACTGGTGCGCGGTATAGATATGGTGGGTACACCGCTGATGAGCTTTAAAGAAATTATCGCCGCCGCCGATGATTACGATGTGTTCAACGGCTCTTGCGGAGCTGAGAGCGGTTGGGTGCCGGTATCGGGCATTGCTCCTAGTGTGCTGTTACGCCGGTTGGAACTGGAAAAAACAGGGAAGGCCGAAAGTAAGCCGCCCTTGTTACCGCCCCCGTTTGCGGAGGGGAAATAATATGAAAAAGATACTGTGTGTAGCAGTTTTGTTAGGGTTATTTAACGCAGTTGGGGCCACCAAATTGCCGGATAATATGTATTTTAAAGCTATGAAGCAAGAGATGGACCGCTCGCTTAAAAAATTGCGCCGTCCCGGCAGCCCCAAGCCTTTTTATATAGCTTATAAATTAGAAAATTTAAAACTTTATCCAACGGTGGCAGCCTTGTTGGGATCTTCTTATCCCAGCCGCAAGCGTGATGATGTGCTATCTGCGTACGCTTGGGTAGATGTAGGTAATGCTATCCAAGACAGCATGGGTTATGTGCATGATGCGTATTATGCCCAGCACGCCTACCGTTCGCGCCGTCTGGTTGAAATTCCTAAAGGGTATGAAGCAATCCGCCAGAGCTTATGGCAGCTGACGGACCAAGCATACGTGTTTGCTACAGAAGTATTTGAGCAGAAACAAGCCTATTTGCGCACCAAAGCGACGGATCCTAAAACACAACTGCCCGATTTTGTACCGCACCAGCAAAGTTCGTATGTACAGGACATAAAACCTGCCCCAACTATCGACGAAAAACAACTTGCCAGGTGGGTGGAAGAATTTTCCGCACGCGGTAAACAATATCCGTTTTTGGAACAGTTTTATTTGTCCATTACCCCAGTGCAGCGTGAAGTGTATTATTTAAATAGCTTGGGTGGATTTTATCAAGTTGCCTTCCCGGCTATGCACGTGAAGTGGAAAGCGAAACTGCGCAATAAAGACGGGTTTAAGCAAATACGTTCCAAAACATTTTGGCTCCCGTTGCAAGAAAATACAGGGAAATGGGAGGAGTTTTTATCCCACCAAACCAATGAATTTTTGGACGATTTAAATACTGTTTATGAGGCGGTACCCGGGCAAAATTATCTGGGACCGGTTCTCTTAGCTTCACAAGCGGCGGGACCGTTTTTAGAATCGGTATTTGTCAAAAATATCCAAAATCTAAAACCGCTCCTGCCCGAAAACGCAGAAACGCTTGAAAAAACAGGATCGTTCAAAGAAAAACTGGACCAACGGGTTATTTCCAATGTCATTGACTTGTATGACCGACCGGATTGGAGTGATTATGACGGGTGGCCTTTGGGTGGATTTATGCCGGTGGATGATGAGGGCGTGGCAGCGCAAACCCTGCAGCTGACTCAAAACGGGAAATTAGTAAATTTGCCGCGCACCAGCCGTCCGTTTGAAAAAGGGGCACGCAGTAACGGGCACGCGCGTTTGACGCCTACGTCCTTGCCGCGCGAACGGCTAACCAATCTATTTGTAGAAGCCAAAGCCCCCAAAACGTGGGAAGAATTGCAAGAAGCGCTTATCAAAAAGTGTAAAGAATTAGGTTTAGAATACGGATACATTTTGTATGATTTCCCCACCGGGGACGATAAAACGGTAGCTTGGGTACAACGGCTTTATGTGGACGGTAAAACGGAGCCCGTGTACGGGTTACAAGTCAACGATTTGACACCGCGTGCGCTGCGGGATATTCGTGCCGCCGGAGATGTGGCCTTTGTAACACCTGCCTCACCGGAACTCTTTAAAGAAGTATTGCCTGCGCAAAGTATTATCTCGCCGGCCCTTTTATTGGAAGAATTAGAACTGGGCCCGGATAATAAAAAAGCAGATCAAAAACCGTTTGTACCCAAACCGTAGGATCGGGTTACAGGTAAATTTCAAATTTGTCTAATTGTTTGCCACTGTCACTGTAGACCGTGAACGTAAGTTTGCGGTCTACAATTTTTACCAAGGCATAATGCCGGGCGGCTACAAAGCGCGCCGTATACGGAGAAGAGGTTGCGCGTTTGGTGGGTAGCGCAGCAGCAGTACCCAAGGTAACATAGGTTACCCCACGAGGGTGACTCTCGCCATTACGCAGTGGGAAAGTACGTTCGTAATTGTTATCGCCACCCTGTAGCACTAAGTGCACGCGGTACATTTCAAAAATCTTTACCCAAGCGTCCGCAATTTCCGGGCGGCTTCCTTTGATACCACTGGAATAAGCGGGCGCGTTCATGATTACAATTTTCCATTTGTCTGCCGCACTGGAAAGTGTAGTTTTTAGCCATTTGGTTTGGGCGGATTCTTCGTTAATTTCTGGGGCCCATACGGCTCCTTCTACCAAGTTAGTATCTAACACGATAAACCGTGCGTTTGCCGTATCAAAATAAAAATACTTGGGAGTGGCATTGCTCCAAGGCATATCGTGGTAACGGCTATAGTTGGAGTACAAAAACGATTTGCTTTCCCGGTCTTGACGGTCAGGGCCATATTCTTGCGGACCTAAGGCTGCTATTAGCGGCATTTTTTTAAAGACTTCTTCAAAGGGTTTAAAAAGTTCTTTATCCGCATCTGCGTTAAGCCCGCTGAACGTTAAATTGCCGGTGTGTAGCACAAAGTCCGCCTGTTCCCCATTCATAAGGTATCCAAGGGCTTGGCGTGCTTGCGCGGAGGTATCTTCGGCTGCGTTGAGTTCAAGGGGACTACCGGTATTGCCCAGTGCCAAGAAAGAGACTACTTTACGTTCTGCGGAAAACAAGGTGCGGAAAGTACCATTTACCGGCTCTTGCACTCCGTCGCGGGCAGCATTGGAAACGTACAAATGATAACAATAATCTTGGTTAGGGACCAATCCATACAGAACTGCTTTATGATTATAGGCCGCCGGAGTTACCGTCATAATTTGATTGCAGCGCGGAACCGGCCCATACTCTAGCCAAGAAACGGTGGGGGCACTGGTTTGCCAACGCAACGTCATGGACGTAGGGGTCGGGTTTTCCAGGTAAGGCCCCCGAATCACTTGAGCTGCGTTTGCCCACCCTGCCAATAAACAGAGGGTAACTAATAAAAAGTTCTTCACGTTCTTATTGTAGCAAAAATAAAGAGAAGATTTCTCATAAAAAACTACCGAAAGTGCTTAAAATTTTGTTAAATAAGCTTATATGAAAAAAATTTTACTCTTAGCAGTAATTTGGGGTTTGACCCCTGTTGCTTTATTCGCCGGCGAGTTTACCGGCGCAGCCGAATACATAGGTTCTTCGCGGTTTAATCAAATCAAAGCGCGCGGAATATGGCAATTCGGGCTTAATTGGTCTACCGGGTTAGAAGGGAAATACGCAAAGGAAGACACGTTTAAAGATCCTGTTTTTGCCTTAAAAGCCCCACTTTCATTTTCAAGCGACTTGGTATCTGTCTCGGTTGCTCCTTTCTATTACTTTAAGAATAAAAGCGATCCGCAACAGTCTTACCAGGCGTTTGGAATGTCCGGCAAATTAATTATGACGTTGCAAGACGATGCTGTCAACGAGCTCTATTCCCATGCGTATGTCGGCGCTTCTTTTGCCCGCCAAAGAGGTCTTTTATCTTTGGAGGACAATAGCATAAACAATCAGTACTATTCTCAAGCTGCCTATACGGTAGGGCTACATAAAAATTTCTTTCGGGCGTTTAGTTTTGAGGCCATTGGTACAGCTTTCCAATACCCGGATGGTATTTCTAAGGTGGTTGCCTTCCGGGGTATTTTAGACCAGAATGATTTGGTCTTTTTACAGAGTTACGATATTGTGCATGAGTTACCCAAATATACAGCGGGCGGGCGGTTAACCCGCTTGTGGGCAGACCGTCGGGCTACTTTGTACGCCAGCTATCGTTTTGGAGAGTTCTATACGGCCGATCCGGAACATTCGGTCATAGTGGGCAATAGCTTTGCGCTTGCGGAGTGGGCCTTATGTGACGTTGCTTACAACCATCTTCGTACAGTACATAATAAAGACAAACGCGATATTTTTTACGCGCAAATGCGTTTTGTGTTTTAGGAAGATTTATGAAAGAGCACGAAGCATTATCCGCCAAGGCATTGACGTTAATTTCACACAAATTACGTACACCGCTTTCTATCATAAACGGATACTCGGAGGCGGTATTGTCCCAGGCACAAAAAGAAAAATTTTCTCCCTTTACTACCAAAGCGTTGGGGGAAATCCATAAGCAGGGAAGCCGTATGTCGGTGTTACTAGAGAAGCTCATGGCTTTCAACCAAGTGCTTTGTGCGCAACCGGAAAATTTAGAAAAACAAGCTGTTCCCTTAAAGGAACTAATTAAAGAATGCGCCTCTAAGGCCATTGCCCAGGAAGAAACCGATACCGGCCTTCCCACGCAACCCAACGGAGGGGTCAAAAAAGGTACTTTTATTGAGATTGATTGTTCGGGCCAGCTTACGTTGCAGGCAAACGAAAATATGCTCAAATTGTGTGTGTCTGAGTTACTCACCAATGCCATTAAGTTTAACAACAAAATGGAAAAAATTATCAAAGTACAGGTTGCTAATCACGGGGATAGTATTTCCATTGCGGTGCGGGATTACGGCGTTGGGATTCGCCCGCAAGATGTATCTAAAATTTTTGAACCTTTTTACCAGGTAGATGATTATTTTACCGGCCAAATCAGCGGTTGGGGACTGGGACTGCCGATGGTACAACGGGTACTGGATTTGCACCATGGATCAATTAGTGTAGTGTCGGACCGGGGGCTAGGTTCTATTTTTACACTTTCTTTTCCGTTATGAACGCACAAGAATTATTAGAAAAAATTTCCACTCAATGTGATGCGCTGCGTGATTTATTGCAGGAGCAAACCCCTTTGTTGCGGGATTTTAGCCGCCGGTTATTGCAAATTATTCAGCAACTGCGTAAGAATATGGAAGTGCGTGACGTAAATTTTGCCGAGCAATTTAATGGGTACGTAACGACTTTGCGGCGTACACTAGATGAAATAGAACCTACTTGGACCCAGTTGCGCGGTGCGGTACGGCAAGTTCCCCAGGAAAACTGGACGGGGGATTTAGTCCTGGCCGCCAAAGGGGTTAACAGCCGGGCTAAAGCGCTTTCGCGTGCATGTGAGGAATTTGTAAGTGAATATGAGTCCTTTTGTAAACAATACAAAAATTTTACGGCCGCCAAACTGCAGGTATGGTTATTGACTTCTTGCCAAAATGACGTAGTGAGTTTAGCCGATAAAGTGCTTTTTTTGGCGCGTGAACTGGCCCGTAAAACGGACGAAAACAGGGAGCCTATGCCTTTATGAGAGATAAACCACTTTATTATTACTCTAAAGCCAGTGCTATTTGCTTAACGATTATTGCCGCAGGGATTGTAACGGCGTTCTTAGTTTACACCAAAGCGGTACTGATTCCGTTAATTATTTCTATCTTTTTCTACACCATTTTAGTACAAATGACGTTGTTTTTGCGGCACAAATTTTCATTCCCCCGCTGGTTGGCGTTGAGTGTGGCTATTTTGTTGTTTGTGGCGTTTTTTGTGGGGATTGTCTGCTTTACGGTAAATTCGGTGGGTGATTTCTTAAAAGGGGCCGATTTGTACCGCCAAAACTTGATTGCGACGGTATCGGATTTATTAACCCGTTTGCAAGCCCATGGTATTAATGTTGACCAGACTCTTATTGAAAATTATTTGCACGATTTGCCTGTTTTTAACTGGGTGCGCAATTTGGGGGGAAGGTTGTTTAGTATTTTTTCCAATTTTGTAATTATTTTGTTGTTTATGATTTTCTTTTTATTCGGCAGCAAAAAGACACCCCCGATTACCAACCCGGCCATTAAAGAAATGCTCTCTACGGTGTCGGCCTATTTGTCTATTAAGCTAATGGCTTCTATCATAACGGGGTCCTTAGTAGCGGTAGTGTTACTGGGGTTTAATGTGAAATTGGCCTTGGTGTTTGCCGTCTTTGCTTTCTTGCTTAACTTTATCCCCAGTGTGGGGTCTATTACCGCGGTATTGTTGCCGATCCCGGTGTTATTTTTACAATTTGGGGTGGGGCCGGATTTCTTCATCGTAATCGGGTTACTCAGTGCCATTGAGTTTGTTATCGGGAATTTGGCAGAGCCCCGTTTTTTAGGGGAAGATATGGATTTGCACCCGGCGGCGGTGATTGCTTCCCTCGTATTTTGGACGTTGGTATGGGGGGCACCGGGAGCATTTTTATCGGTACCGCTTACAGGATCGATTAAAATTGTGCTAAGTAAAATTAAGCATACCCGCCCGGT
>CACXHA010000113.1 GCA_902767385.1 uncultured Elusimicrobium sp. | reverse complement strand
AGAGATCTTTAGAACCATCTTCGGGGGTTACGAAACCGTAACCTTTTTGGTCGTTAAACCATTTTACTTTTCCTTTAGGCATTTACTCATACTTCCTTATTTTAATATATCAAGTACTTAAACTTAATAAGTACCTATTATTAATATACTATAAATGTAAAAAAAATTGCAAGTTTTTTTTAAGTATAATAGACTTATGCAAATTATAGAAGCTGTGCCAAATATCTGTGAGGCACAAGACAAAGAAAATTTAACACGTATTTTAGGCGACGTTAAAGCCGTACTGGGGAATGTGCAATTATTGCATGTAGATTCTAATGCCGATGCCAACCGAACGGTATTGACTTTAGCGGGCCAACCCGAACAGGTAATACATGTTTGTTTTATGTTATACCAAGCTTGTGCGCGGTATATAGATATGCGTTTTCACAGTGGGGAACATCCCCGGCTAGGCGCTGTGGACGTATGCCCTTTCGTTCCTCTTAAAAATATCACGTTAGAAGAAACCGTTGGATTTGCCGATAGTTTGGCCAGGCAAGTGTCCCAGGAATTACAAATCCCGGTATATTTGTACGAAGCAAATGCCTCGTCCCCCTCGCGCCGCAATTTGGCATTTATCCGCAAGGGTGAGTATGAAATGCTTCCCACCAAATTGGAACTGCTCCCCCCGGACTACGGCCCGTGTCATTTTACACAAAGTGTAGCCAAAAGCGGAGCCAGTGTGATTGGCGCGCGTAATTTATTAATTGCGTTTAACATTTCTTTAAATACGCAAAATGTGAATATTGCTAAAGCCATTGCTTCTAAACTACGCGAAAAAAACGGCGGACTTCCCGGCGTAAAAGCAATCGGTTGGTATATGGAAGGATATGATTGTGCCCAAGTATCTTTTAATTTAGTTGATTTCCACAAAAGCAATTTACAAGACGTATTTGAAGCTTGTAAAAAAGAGGCTGCTGCACAGGACGTAAAAATAACTGGGAGTGAGCTGATTGGCTTAGTCCCGCAGGAAGCGTTGCTACAAGCGGGTAAATTTTACGCTCCAAATACCACGGATGAAAAGACACTGATTACGGCTGCTGTGAAACATTTATTACTAGATAAAATTCATCCGTTTGTGACAAACGAACGCATTTTAGAAAAAGCCCTTAAATCAAATTAGCTAGTGTAACAAACTGGGTCGGTGACAATTCTTCTGGACGAACCGTCAATATTAAACCACATTGTTCAAGTGCACAAGCTATTTTGGAAGTATTATATCCCCCCAAACTAAGTGCATTCAATAGCGTTTTACGTCGATGCAGAAAAGCTGTTTGCACCATGCAAGCAACTGCTTCAAAATGATTAGGAACGGTAATTTTTTCAAAAGCTAAAACGCGGCTTTCTACTTTAGGTGGCGGATTAAAACATCCACGCCCGACATTACAAATAATACTGACCCGCGCACGCAATTGGCTAAGTACCGAAAGAGTCCCATATCCTTTTTCGCCGGGTTTAGCTGTAATTTTTTGGGCTTGCTCTTTTTGAAACATAAATACGGCCGTCTTAAAATGCGGCCATGCCAGGACTTTACCCAAAATTTCCGCCGCATCAATATAGGGCAAATTGCTGACAAATTGCGTTGGCAGAGCGGGCAACTTGCTCATATCAAATTGCAAAAAATTATCTTGTACAATTTGTATTTGTGCGGCAGAAGGCAAATTTTTTTCTAAAAAGGCCACCATTTCCGGGTCAATTTCCACTACCGTAAAACCGGTACGCTCACGCCGGATAAACTCTTGAGTAAGGGCTCCCTGCCCTGGACCGATTTCCACTAGATTTTCGGCTTTGAGTACCTCTGCCGCATCCACAATGTCGTTAATTACACGTGGAGAAATTAAAAAATGTTGTCCGTATTTTTGGATATTACGCCCGGTCATTTTTCATCCGTGAGTACTTTTAAATTTTTAGCCGCCACTTTATTTTTAGGGTCCAATTTAAGTGCATTTTTATAAGAAGAAACGGCATTTTCATCTTCATCGTTAATCACCGCAGCTGTACCTAACCCTAGCTGGGCCAGTGGGTCCTGTGGGCTGATTTTTGCCGCAACGGAAAATGCTTGCATGGCCGTAAAACCATCGCCACGGGCTAAGGCCGCTAACCCTTTTAACAACTCACACGTATCATCTGCAGGGCACTGCTTATATTCGGCTAAATCTTCGGTGGCTTCGTCCACAAAACCTAACCAACTACGCCCCATGACCCATAGTCCCATATCGTTACCCACAATGCGCGGGTCATAAACCGCTTTAGGGGGTGCGGTACGGTTTTGAGTAAGAGCAGACGGCGAATTGTAATCCAGCGTGCGCCCTTGCATAGAAAGATTTACGTTGTAATTTTCCGGTGCACTGGCTACGGCCTGACGTAAGCCGTTAATTAAATTATCAATTTGTTCATGGCGAAATTTCTCATCTCCACCCGGCAAACTAAAAATTCGCTTAAACGTTTGTGTTTCAGGCGCAGCAGAAGTATTTTGCAAAGACCCAGAAGCATGCAATTTTTCGTATGCTTGTTCAAAGGTGTTAGCACGCGGCGTAGATTGTTTTTGAAGCGGTGTAGCCGGCTGATATTCTAACGTCACTTCCACATTGACGGCTTTTGTGGAAGGCACTTGTTCTAAATTTTCTTTAAATTGGTTGATTTGTTTTTCAAAGGCTTCTGCCGTATGACCGCTGGCGCGGTATACCGCATTTAGCGCAAGTCCGTCATTTTTAAAGCGAGTAATGGAAAAGGATTGTTCTATCACCTTACGAGCTTCTTGCACTTGCCCTTGCTGCATGAGTAAAAAACCATAACGAAGGCGCGCTACAAAATCCCCCGGCTTTGTTTTTACCGCACGCTTATAATATTTTAAGGCTTCCTGTGGGCGGTTTAACTTCTCGTACAGGGCACCCAAGCTGAGCATGGCATCTTCGTAATTAGAGAAATAGTGCAAAGCTTTTTTAAAAGATTCTTCCGCCAACGCGTCACGGCCCAGTTCTTCATACAGGGTACCCAGTTGGTAGCGATAAAGGGCTTCTCGCGGAGCGAGGTCCACCGCTTGGCGGAAATGTTCCAATGCTTTATCCCAATTGCGTTGTACGGCGTACGTAGAACCCAAATTCATATGCGTGTCTGCCTTGTTGGGATCAAAATAATTGGCTTTTAAAAAATAATCTTGTGCCTCTTGCACGTTGCCTTTCCAACCAGCCGCAATACCCAAAAGTTGATAAGCCATCGGGTTTTTGGGATCCAATCGCAAGGCCTCGTTATATTCGCTAATGGCATCATCCACCTTGCCTGCCCAATAGAGAGAGGCCCCCAAAAGCAAATAACCGAGCGGATCTTTGGGGTTTTTGATGACAGCGCGCGCAAAACTGTTAGATGCCGCCTGATAATTAGTGGTGGACATTTCCCCCATACCGCGGCGCATTTCCAGGATAGATTGCTCTTGCATCATACGGTCCCAAACCGTTTGGGAATAATCCGTTTTGATTTCCGCTTTGCGAAATGAAAACGGAAACGCCGCACGGGCAGGTAATACCACAAACAAACACAAAAAACAGACGAAAAGACAAGTCATCCCCAAAAGTTTTTGTTGGGGATCTCCCTTCTGTTTATAGCTCTTACTTAACATAAGCATTACCACATTCCTAATAATAACGAACGCAGAAGATTCCCGACTACAACACTCGGGAATGACTCTTTATTTATGCCTCATAGGTATATGATAGCAAAAATAAGGCGGGCCTTTCGGCCCGCCCTTTTAAACAGATTTAACTTATCCTCTGCCTTTCCCTTGCGGTTGTTTTTGAGTACTACCATCATTTCCACCGCTGGTACCTTGGCGAGTAAAGCGCTGATTTGCGACATAGGCCTTTGGACCCGGACGATCGCTAAACTGGTTCCCATAAGGCTTAGCATCCAAACCAACCCGACAGGCAGTTTGAACATATTCTAGCGCCTTATCAACTGACATCATAGCCTTCCCGGCAAAAGCTACACAAGCTTGCCCTTGGTTATCGGTTGAATCCACATCCGAAATCATCAATCCGAAATAATTATCTTTGTTGTACTGATTACGGGTAGACGAGCAATTATCCGTAGGACAATTGTGTGCCAAATCCGTGTGGCCATTGACAAGTTCAGCCAACGGATAAGTTTTCGGAATTCCTACATCATCAAACGAAGCTAAATAGGCACGCAAACTGGCGTGATTTTTAGAATCGTTGTAATAGTTAAAATAATACGCTTTACCCATTTTCATCGTGCTCTTACGTCCGCCACATTGAGAACCTTCCGGTAAGAAACGCCAATCGCATACTTGCATTTCTTTGCCGTAGTAGCGGGCAGGATACAAGATAGAAGTGGGGTGTACGTAAGCCAAGAAAGCACCTAACTCGTTGCGGTAGTAACGCTTTAAGCCTTTAAAGTCATCATTACTTCCGGCCACTGGCATATTCCCCGCATGTTTGTCCTTGGACATACGGACAAAGTCACGTGCTAATTCACACACGGCAGAGGACGGTACCTGCGTAATACCCAGTTCCTTGGCAATAAACAATGCATCTACAAATTCCCCATCTGTAGGATATTTGTTGGCATAGAATTTATCGCTTAATTTTTTAGCTGCGTTCGGATTTCTGTCGTTATAAGTTTTAACAACATCTCTCACGAACTGAGCCGCCGCCTCCGAATCCATCATAAGCGGAATTTGGGAACCACAATGTTGATCCTGATCTTTAGTGATACCCGGTACTTTGGAACAATCTCCAAAGACTTTTTCACCCGGGTTCACGCCGTCGCTAGCCTCTGTGCGGCATTCTACCTTTCCGTTAAACGGAACCCAAGATAATACCGGGGCTAAGCGGGTTATTTTGCCAACTTGTGGCCGGGGCGTATCATCTACACACTGACTACCGACCGGTCTGGAAGCATCCCAATGGTGAGGGACAGTGGCCATCAATTTATCACAGCACATAGCACTTTGTTGCGGGCTTGTACACTCGTCTTCCCGAACGTATTTGGTGTACCCATCGCCGGAGAGATTAAGCGGGCAGACTTTCTTAATCTCTTGTTCGCCGCGTTTGGCTCTCCACTCAATGTTTCCTACTAATCCTTCGGGGTTGATTTTATCCGACACATTTTTCACCTGATTGGAATCGTAAATACGTTCAAACAGGTATGTAAATGTGAATCCATCGGCAGATTTTTCCGGTTCTATCATAGGTTGTTCTACCGGCGTTTTAGCCCCCTTAGTTCCATCGTTTAAGTAGCGGAACGAAGCCGATACTTGCACATCATCCACCGAAGGTCTTACTCCGGAACCACCTTTGAAACTAACTGCATTAAAATGCAACTTAGCCATAGCAACATCTTCCGGCCCACACTCAAAGTTAAGGTTGTCATAGAAACAGTTCGGCCCACGGACCATGTCTTGGTCCAGTACACGCCATTTGCGTTTATAGACGTTGTCACGGCTGCCGTCTTTTTTGTGCGTGGTTCCTCTATGCTGCACGTAGGCATTTTCAAACTCCCAATACGGCAACGGTAATAATTCTTTGAGGTGATGCCCCGATTCAAACCATTGCGCGTAGGCCAGTTTATGTTTAGCTGCAAAAGAGCTGACATACATAATATCTAACTGATAAAATGCCTCTTCAGCCTCTAACTCAGTAACTTTGTCTTTACCGCCTAAATCCTTAAAGAGGTCCATAACTTTGTTTTTCATGGCCTCATAAGGCAGTATATTCCCACGGGAAACAACGATTACACACGCATCACCCAGTGCCTCTTGGTCAACTTCCAATCTTCTTTCACGAATTTCTTGTTGTTCACTAGGCACATTGTCTGTTGATTTGGTTTGAGCAATTATAAAATCTCTCACGTTATCTACGTGACCTACCCCTCCCGTAATATCGGCATGATTCAAAGAACTACCTCCGTGTTTTCTGTCCGTAGATGCACACAGCAAGTTTTTACCGCTAGTAGGTAATCCTTTGAATTTTCCTTTCAAAGAATCCGGGAAGTAGTTGCGAGCCACCACATAGGTGTAAATATTCCATTTGCGGGCTTGACCGGAGGGAATGACCGTGTAGTTAGGCATATTGTCACAGGCCATACCAGCACCGTTTAAACCTAACCCGCCCGAGGCATATACCCCTACATTAAGCCCCAAACATTTCAAACGAGAAGCAACCGGCCCAAGGGCGACCGCGGATTGCATCCCACCCTTAAAACCACAGCTCTTATCATGTTTAAGATCTCTTAATGTTTGACGCATAGTACCTTTACAAAAAGCCTCCAAGGAACCTGCTTTGGCCAATTCATCCCCATACTGTACCCTTAAGTCACTTTCCTTGTAACCACAGCACGTAGGAGCAGTTCCTCCGCCTGCGCTAATACCTAAGAAATTATCCGGGTCACCGTCGGAATCGCCCGTAATAATACAGTTTAAAAGACCTTTTAAAATGTTTTGGGCCAACTTATCAAAGAAATTAATCCAGTCCCATTTGCGTTTGAAGCGGGCCATCCATTCTTCTTGCATACGGGTCTTCATCATATCCCACCACCACGGCGTTTGACCTTTGCCAATGTTGATGTTATGATTGAGTTTCCCGTTCCCGCCGGTACGACCGTCGGCAAACAAGTCAATCCCGCCATTGCGGGTAGGGCCTACAGGTTTTACGTAAGAATCGCGAAGCGCCTCTACAGCGTTGGCTTTACCCATATTGTCTAACCCTTTGCGAGCTGCAGCTGCGGCACCTTGCCCAAAGGAGGAACGAGCCGGGCCGGCGGCACGCAACGGCTGCAGAGAAACCGGTTTGGGGGCAGAGGTTGGGCCGGAGCCTACTTTCTTGGCGGCTCCTTTAAGGCCACCGCCCCAGTTGTTAATACCTAAACGGCTACCACCCGGACGGCGCAACCCAGCCGGGGTAAGTGCACCGATTTTAGTCCGGCGGAAAGCAGCACGCGTGCCGGCACGGGCACGGCGTTTATAAATGTTGGTAGTATTTTCTTCCACATCCATGTCAGAGGAGGAGTGACGCTCGGCAGAATATTCGCCTTCCGCATCGCCTTCGTAAGAGGCAGAAGCGTCCAGGTCCATATCGTCGCGGGCATAATCTTCTTCTTCGTTAGAACCCCACCCTTTAATTAAAGAGAGCGAGTCACGCCCGGCTAACTGAGCGATTTGCCCGTCCGGGTCTTCCACCATCGCGGTATCAAAACCATAACGCTCGGGGTCAAATTCCGCACTTTCCATCCCGGGGGTTACAAGTTGATCTTCATTAGCTTGGCCACTGTATTTGTATAAGAACGGCAACAGTAGCAGCGCCACTAAAGCGGCGATGAAGAACGGGGCATCCCGGCGCGTACGTTCAAAGAGCGTGGCTTTCGGTTTGCCGTCCCGCCCGATTTTGGCGGAAGATTTAGCGAAAGATTTATTGCCAGCGGCTTTGCTGCTTTTAATCTTATCGCTAAAGGTGAAACTATCTTTCTTTTCCTCTGGCATAGTAGGTTCCTCCTTAAAACTAAAACTGCGTTTTTACTTCGTATGCGCTAAGCAATGTAAATGGCTTATGCGCGGGTAGAACATAAATAAATTATGCGTTGTTCGCAACTGGATACCCATTGCGTAACAACCTAATTCACGATACCTCTTACTTTTATTATACAACTATTTCTCATTTTTTCAAGCCCCTATTTTAAATTTATGTAAAAAGTTATTATAATGTTTTATTTTGTTTCATCCCTTTAACGATAGTGTCAGAAACATTGTCTTGGGACCCCTTCTCATCTGTAGTACGTACAACGGCTGAGAAATAGTCGCTATCGGCACCGGTTTCTGCTAACACTTCATTTTCTATACTTTGGCCGTTCCACTCTTCTTGTGTATATTTTTTTGAAGCGGCTACCCATTCTTCCGTAGGATAGGGCGGTGGAGTTTCCCCATTGTCACAACGCGGCTTATTTTTGCTACACCAATCATTTTTCCATTTCTGTTCTTCTTCCAAATATTTAGCATTACAGTACTGCACAAATCCGTCCCATTTCGCTTGATATGTATTGCGAATAGATTTATCACAAGTCCCCGTGAAAGATTGCATAAGGCACTTATTACCCAACACCCCATAATCTGCAGTTACGGAATCACACAAGTTGGTAATTTTATTAATTCTTCCCGCAAACCGGGAACGACGTTTTGCGTCATTAACTCCCCCATTGGGATTGCAATCTTGCGGAAATCCCAAATCTTTTTCTGCTTTTTCATTAAAAGAAGAAAACATCTCATTATACTGATTGATAGAATTATCAATACGCCCGCTAGCCCCGGTACTCTTTAATTCTTCTTTACATTGTTTTTCCCACTCTAAATATTCTTGCCACTCTTTTTGATCCTGGTTCAAAGATTCCATATCCACTTGCACACCGGAAAAATTAAGCACATTAGAAGCCGTTTGCGGTAAGTCTGCCCCTAAAAAGCTAGAATCGGCTAGCGCCTTTTTAAGCATATTATTTTCTGTATATTTAGACATACGGCTGGTAATCCAAGCGTGGTATAAGTCACGATGTTCCTTTTCGTCCCCTACATCTACCACATTGCTCATCCAGGAAACTTTGGTATTCTCTACCTGGCGGTCCACACCGGCCAAACTGGTGGTAGCCCGTATCATTTTCTTGGCCATGTTGGAAAGCCAATCAATCGGTTTGCCATCGGAAATGTGCGGATTTTTAACTTTGGTAAGCGTTTTGGAAGAATCATAACCGTCTTGCAAATCACGGCTAATGGCCCCGGCATCACTGCCAAAATACACGTCCCCCTGCACAATGGTAGATTCCGTACGAACGATCACTTGTCCGTCGCGTAGTCGTGCCGGATCTGCCTGGGCTTCTTCCTGCCCGGCTTTGGGCATTACGGCCCCGCGTACAACATCTAGCGGGCGGCCTTTCTCGCGTTGTAATTTCTGCAAAGCATTTATGTCAATTAAACTAGTTTGCCCGCCAGCACGCGCCATACGGGCATTTAAACCAGTGGCATAATTGTCATCATCTTCTTCTGCGCCGCCGTTAGCTGTACGTCCCCGGGCGAATAAAGAAGTACGCGAAGAATCGTCACTCCAATTTCCGGGTAAACCAATCGTTTTGTCTGTCCATGCAAGTAACGCACGCAAGAAAGACATACGCGCCGTATCGTCTTTACTAAATCCCATGGCATACGCTAAATTACGCAGCAGCGGAATCCTTTCAACCGGCAATACACCCACAATCCCCCCCAGGAACAAAAAGCATAATACAGCCACTACCCAAGCCCAACGGCGGTTAGATTTTTCTTTTTCCGCCCCCGATACGGACGAAGTATCTGTGGGTGAGACGTTAGCCGTGTTCTTTTTTTGTTTTTTGGATTTAGGTTTTTTATTTGACAGGTTCTTCTTGCGATTTTTCGTTTTTCTAACCGATACCAAAGCCGTATTAACCGCCGGGATTACCGCCGGAAGGGTGGTAGTAGATTCTTCCAGTGTATTTTCCCCCTCATCCGGGCTACGCCCACCTTCTCCCTCTAGGGAAGAAGAAAATTCTCTCGTCTCTTGGGAATCTTTCTTTTCATTTACTGAATCGGCGGACTCTGTTAAATCCAGTTGTGGTTTGGACCCCTCATTAGAAATAGCAAAGGTACGCTCCGCCTCCGGTAACTCTTGGTTAGCTTCTTGGGTAGAAAGCTCTTGCGGAACCGGTTGCGGGGGCAATGTTTTTTCTTTTTCGGCACGGCGAAGTTGCACCAAATCCTGAAACGTATCAATACGGGTAAGAGTACCCTCTAAAATTTCTTCTTCTGCCGGTACTTTAGGTTGACGGATTAGCCCGTTTTCCGCAATAATGGGGACAAAGTCCTCGTGTAAGCTGAGGTCTTCTTCCGGTACAGAATTGGGCGGTGTAGGTTTATTTTCGCTCATAAGATTTTGGGGCATGCGCATTTACGCACGCCCTATTTATATTTATTTAAATAACCCCATAATTCCATTGGTTACTTGGCCTGTCAACATGCCCACAGGTTCAAAGGCAGATTTAATTTTACCCCAAATTTTTTTGCCCAATCCTTTCCAACCTTCGGGCTTAATAGCCGTATAGACCATACCAGTCACCATAATGGGCGACAAGATGACGGCCAATTTGGCAAGCCCAGTACCTCCGGTGGAATTGTAGCGGTCCATAAATTCAACCGCCTTGACAAATAAAACTCCATTGGCAGCAGCTACGGCGGCCATCATAGCAGCGGCAGTAAGCCAACGCCGAATTGTAAACATTTTTACCATGGCCAAACAAGCGGCCTTATCCGCCGGTAACGTTGCAACTGCTGCTTCAAACTTCCACACTTCAATTGTTTTATCCAATCTACTCAAAACCAACGCCCCGGCTACCATCATACCGATAGAACCGATAATCGTGGCAATGAGCAAATTACGCAAGCGGCGGTTTTCTGCTTGGCGTTCCGCCAATTCTTTATCCAAATCGCTGATTTTATTACCTACGGCTTTTAGTTTATGGTTGGTAGGAGCCGCTAAATCCCCGGATGAAGCACCACGGGTCATATCTTCCCCACCGTCCACACTTACCCCGCCGGAATTATTAGCATTAGCTAGAAACGCACGTCCGCCCTCGTTGGCAGAGGAATGGGCATTACCGGCCGCATCTGCCGAGCGTTTGACAATATCTTTAAGTTCATCCCGCTCGCCTTTGCTACGGCTACCGCGGGTTAAACGGCCATCGCGGTCTCTGCTAAAAGAAACCGTATTGCGCCCACCGGCCAAAGCACCGTCTAAACCGCGTTGGGAAACGATATTGCTGCCCCCCGGCATAGAGCCCGATAAGCGGCGCCCTTGCTCGCCCCCTTGTGCCACAATCCCACCGACAACAGCACCTGAGTTTCCACTAAAAGCGTTTCCGGAAGCATGCGGTACAGAGGCATTAGCCAAACGGGGTTGTCCTTGCGTAGCAGAACCGCTCGACGCACCGTCTGCCACCGCGTTTGCCCGGGTAACAGCATTGGGATTGCCTACCACAAAACGGTCAGGAGCTTGCACGGTCTCGCGGTTGCCGGTATTAAGCCCGGCGTCCGAATCCGCAAATTGGGCAGCCCGGCCCAAGGACTCATCCATAGAACCCAAAGCACGTTGGTTGGCATTATAGCGGTCCAATGCGGTGTTACCTTCCATAGCGGCCCGTTCATCGGCGGTGGCTAGTTGGTTACGTCCGTCACGCACGTTAATAGAGGTAAGTAAATTGCCACGGTGCAACATGCCCGCTTGCGGAGCTGTTTGCGATACGCTGGTAAGTGGGCGCACCGCCCGTTGGGACTCAATATGTTTATCCGCGGCAACATTAGCTACATAAAGGAACCCCACACCGGCCGCACCCGAAATAATAAGCGCGTTAAGCGGCTTAATAGCACCTTTTGTACTTTTTAGAAAGCGAAATATGTTCATAAATACCTCCTTAAAAACGGTCTTAGTAAGGCATAAAAACCTTAAAAATCTACTTGTGTCATCCCTGAATTTATTTCAGGGTCTTCCACGCTTGTTGTTGCCGTAACAAACTAAACGGCAAGCGTTGAAGATCCCGAAACAAGTTCGGGAATATCTTTTATT
>CACXHA010000112.1 GCA_902767385.1 uncultured Elusimicrobium sp. | reverse complement strand
TTACTGCGGCCCTTAAAAAAGCGGGTGCGCAAAAAATCATTTCTCTAGCGCACTTGCCGTCTTGTGAAGCGGCGGCCGCGCTTAATATCCCCTTTGTGTATGTAGAGCCGGAAAATTTAAAAGAATCCAAACCCGTCAAAAACAAAAAAGCCTTGCTTTCCAAAGCGGCCCGCGTTTTTGTATTGGGAACAGCCTCTAAACCCCTGGATAAAAAACGCTATGGTGCGAATGCTGTTCGGGTGAAAAATCCGGCTATTTGGGTAGAGCACTACAACTACAATAAACCCGCCTGTTTTAAGAAAGAAAACAACATTGTAGCGGCGGGGAATTTGACTAAAGACGGTGGTTTTGATGTGCTTTTAGCCACTTGGGCGCGTTTGGCTCCGGCTCATAAAACGTGGCATTTAACGATTGTGGGGGAAGGAACCCAAAAAGCCGCGCTTAAAAAACTGATTACCAAACATCACTTGGAACCTAGCACCGAACTGGTGTCCGCGGATACCGATTTATATAGCCTTTTACGTAATGCCGATATTTATGTTTCCCCGGCGCGCGCAGACGAAGGGCTTAATGAGCTTTTGGACGCGATGGCCAGCAAACTGCCCGTAGTGGCTACCGATGTACCCGGCGTGGCGGAACTGGTGGCAAACGGAATTAGCGGTCTCATCGTTAATCCCGGCGAAGAAGAACCACTTACGGTGGCTTTAGATGAATTGATGGTCAACTGGGGCAAACGGGTAGGTATGGCACTAGAGGCCAGCAAACACAAAGAGCACTTTTCGTTTGAAGAATTTGCCGATTTAGTAACCAAATGATTGACTGGAACAGCAACCAAACGCGCTTGGCTTTTGAAGAAATCCGCTCTTACGTGGAAATGTACGGGCGGGGCAGCCGCGTGGTGCGTTTAGCGTATGCGTATCGTCGGTTGCGCAACCGGGTGTATTACGGATTGCAACAACAACTGGCGGGATTTTTTCATCGATCTTCTTTACATGCCAATCGTCTAAATGTGCTACTGCATTTACGCGGCGGACTGGGGGATAGTGCGGCGTTGTGGGTGGCGGTGCGTGCCTTGCGCAAGCAACTGCCGCAGGCCGTTTTTCATTATGTGACCGATTCGCCAAATGCGGCCCGTTTACTCATTGTACCCGATGAGCAAAACGTGATTTTGCCTTACTTGCCCTACCGCCGCGCGTATGATATGGCGTGTGAGTTGTGTCTCTCTTTTAAGACGGTCTATGTAAATTTAAAACGTATAGAAAAGTTAGCTCCCCATTTTGTTCCTACGTTGCAAACCTCGCTCAAACGTCAGCAGGAACTGGGCTTTTTCTTAGGCGATAATTATTTATTAGATGATGCACTCGGGCGGTTTTTGTATCATCAGGGGGCCAATCGTTTGGCAGCCATTGAGTATTTAAGTGCGCTTACTTTTGATGCGCAAGAAACGGGATTACTGCCAACGAAAATTTTGCAAAAAAATGTAAGCCGTTACGGACTTAAAACACCGTATATTACAGTACATAGCGGAATCAATATTACGTTTCAGCCTGGTCTTAAAACACCGCTTAAATGTTGGCCAGTGGAAATCTGGGAAACTTTTTTAACACTTTTTAAACAAAAATTTCCGCAGTTCCAAATCGTACAAGTAGGGGGGAAAAACAGTCCGCGTTTTAAAAATGCAGACCTGTGTTTAGTGAGCCGAACTCCGGTGGAAGATTTGCCTGCTATTTTAAACGGGGCCCGGCTCCATATAGACGGAGAGAGCGGCCTGGTGCAATTAACGCGCTGGCTTAAAACCAAAGCGGTTGTGCTTTTTGGGCCGACGGCCCCTTGTCTGTTTGCGCTTTCTAAAAACGTCAATTTATCAGCTGAAAAGTGTGGGCATTGTATGTGGCTTTCGGGCCCGGATTGGCATACGGATTGCCGGTTGGACTATCCCGCTTGTGCGAATTTGACCGCGCTCACTCCGCAAGTTGTATTAGAAACTGTTTCGCACGAACTCAACTAATTTTTGTACGTCTTTGGTCATGTACAAAATTCCTACGTAAACCGTCAAAAAAACCACGCCGCAACCCATAATTTGTACCCAACTTGTTGAGCAAAGAACGTGCGAAAGTAAAACGGCTGGCACAAGGGCTATCCCCGCCCAAAGACTTACGCGCACCAACTGGTAAAACGGTTGTAAATAGTTTATTTGTGGCAAATGTTTGTGAAATAAAAATGCATTAAGTACAAACCCGATTAAAAGACCGATTGCCAAAATATACGGATAACTAAATCCGCCGTAGCGTGGGATTAAAAACCAGGTAAGTCCCATCAAAATTACGCCGCTGGTTAACGCGTAGGGGAACCATTTCTTAATTTTCCGCTCGGCAGCTAAGGCACTGTTTTGCAGATAACCGGGAACAGATAGCAGTAACACAAACAACATCGGGCGCAAGAAAGAAACTGTATTTTGCGCGGCTTGCGGACCAAATTGCCCGCGCTGCAAAAACAGTTCTACAATTTGCGGCGCAAAATAACAGGAAAATACGACCAGTGGCGCCAGTAATACCAAGAGAACAAAACACGCCCGCACAAAAGTTTGATTGGCTAAATTATGTTGGCCAGCGGATGCGTGCTCAGTCATTTCAATTTTAGCTACGTTTGCCACGCGGGCGGTAAAGACTTCGGTGGCGGAATCGGTAAATTGTTTGCAGTAGTTAAGCGCGCTTACCAGCCCGATGTTCATACCGCTGATGAGATAAACAGGTAGCCACCCGGTCAACATGTCTAGCACCGCTAAGGTTTGTCCGGCCAGCATGTTTTGCCGGACGGGTACGCGCAACGGTACCCAGGCAAAGCTAAAATGCCACGCCAGCTGCGTTTTAAGTAAAATTCCCAATACAATGATTTGTATAAGATTAGCCAGTAAAAAACCGTACACCATACTGATAATGCCTATTTGGCGCCCGAACAAAAGCAAACACAAAAGCGGGCATAGTGCATTAAGTACGCCCAACCAGGCCGTTTTAAAAAACTTATACATTTCTGTTACGGCTATCAAATAGTAAGTAATGATTTGTAATCCCAAGAGAATAAATCCGCAAATAAGTAGCATTTGATCTTGCATTAAAACCGGGCCGCTAAAACGTGAAAAAATACCCCACAACGGGACCGCCCCTATAAGTCCGGCAGCACTAATTAGTACCGCTAGTCCTGCGTAAATAAAAAGCCACATATTGATAAACCGGCGGGCAGTTTCCTTATTTTCTTGTTCCAAGAACATGGCTTCGGGAATCAAAACACTTTGATTAAGCCGTTGCAAAAAGGCCACGCCAAAGCCTACTAACATGATGAGGTAAAAATACATGTCTGTTTGGCGGTTCGCACCAAAATAAAGTGCCAGCAGAAGGGCGTTAGCAAATGAAATGATTTTCCACACTAGCGTAGCTCCTACCGCTAAGGCGGCCCCTTTGGGATATGAGGTAGGCTTAAAAAGGGTCTTCATATTTTGTATTATAGTATTTTAGGAGAATTTTTATGACCGAATTTGAACCTGTTATCGGACTAGAGATACACGTGCAACTAGCCAGCCACACCAAACTTTTTTGCGCTTGCCCCAACGGAGTGAGCGAAGATACCAAACCCAATACGGCGGTATGCCCTATTTGTTTAGGCCACCCCGGGGTCATGCCGGTACTGACCGAAGGTGCCCTGGAACTGGCGGTGCGTGCCGGGCTTGCTATGAACTGTGTGACGAATCGCTATTCATCTTTTTCGCGAAAACATTATTTCTACCCGGATTTGCCTAAAGGGTATCAAATTACTCAGTATGACGAACCGATTAACGGGGCCGGACATATTGAAATTACCTACGGGCCTAAAGACAATTTGCAAAAGAAAAAAATCGGGATTCACCATGCACATTTAGAGGAAGATGCGGCCAAATCCTCGCACGAGGCCGATTATTCCCTGGTAGATTACAACCGTGCCGGCAGCCCACTTTTAGAAATTGTATCCCTCCCGGATATGCGCAGTCCCGACGAGGCGTATGCTTATCTTACCGAAATTAAACGCCTAATGCGTTGGGTGGGTGCTTCCAACTGTGATATGGAAAAGGGAGAGTTGCGCGTGGACGTAAATATTTCTTTGCGCCCCAAGGGGCAAGAAGCGTTTGGTACGCGCGCGGAAATTAAAAACTTAAACTCTTTTAAAGGGGTGCGAGAAGCGCTGATGTATGAAATCAACCGCCAGACGGAAATTTTAAACAACGGCGGACGCGTCAAACAGGAAACCCGCCAATGGGATAAGGTGGAACTGGTCACTAAACCCATGCGCTCCAAAGAGGATGCGTTAGACTATCGCTACTTCCCGGAGCCGGATTTGCCCCCTGTTATTTTACAAGAAGATTGGCTCAAAAAAGTGCAAGCCGCTATGCCGGAATTACCGGCTAGTAAAGAAGCGCGGTTTATGGCAGCGGGCCTTTCGGCCTATGATGCCGGTGTGCTCACGTCTTCGCGTGAAATTTCCAACTATTTTGAAGAAGTTACTAAGAGCGGGAAAGTATCCTTAAAAACCGCGTCTAACTGGATTCAAACAGATTTACTCGGCTTGCTACACGCCGATAATAAGGAAATTGAAGACTCCCCGATACCGGCCGCCCGTTTAGCGGAACTTTTGGAAATGACCGAATCGGGCAAAATTAACCGCAAGCAAGCGCGCGAAGTGTTTGAAGAAATTTACAAAAATGGCGGTAGTCCAGCTCAAATTGTAGAGGCCCGCGGTATGGTGCAAGTTAGCGACGAAGGGCAACTGGAAGAATGGGCCAAAGCTGCCATTGCCGCCAATCCCAAAGCAGTAGCCGATTATCAAAAAGGCAACAAGGCCGCCATCGGCGCATTAGTAGGTGGGGTTATGAAGCTTAGCAAAGGCAAAGCCAACCCGCGTGTCATTAGCCAATTGCTAGCCAAGTTGTTGGGATGAGCACGCCGCAAGGAAAAAATAAAATTTTGTTTAAAAATTGATTGACCCTAACGTATAAAGTTGCTATTATTTATAGGTAGGAGTTCAAATCTATAACGGAGAAAGCAATGAAAAACTTACTCAAAGTAGTACTCGTATTAGCTGTGGCCGCCGGTTTAACCGCCTGCAGCAAAAACAAAAAAAATGACGGCGCCGTTGATGGTACCGTAGTAGCCGTTTCTGATATGGTAATGGCTGAAGAAAATGTAGAAGTGCCTGCCCAAGAAGTATCTTTAGGTGTAGTACACTTCGCTTTAGACAAAGCCACCTTGTCCGCTGACAACCGCAAAATTGTGGAAGCCAACGCGCAAGCCATTAAAGCGGCTGCTTCCGCTGTATCCAACTACCAAGTAATCGTAGAAGGAAACTGTGACGACCGCGGCACCACTGCTTACAATATCGCTTTAGGTCAAAAACGTGCCGAAGAAGTAAAAGCTTATTATGTACGCTTAGGTATTCCGGCTGACAAAGTTGCTACCGTTTCTTACGGTGAAGAAAAACCGGTTTGCTACGAAGCGAACAACGAATGCTGGGCGCAAAACCGCAGAGCTGATACGCTTTTACAAGCTTATTAATCTATCAGTTGATAAGGAGCCCGCAAACCTATGAAAAAGATTCTTACACTTATTTTGATAGGGGGTGCGGGCTCTTTGTTGTCTGGTTGTTTACCGGCCAGCCAACAGGATATAAGCGAGCTCAAAACGATTGTTTCCCAGATGCAAGCTAACCAAGCGGAACTGGCTAGTAAAATGGACGAGCTCAATCAAAATTTATCTGTTTCTAACGAGAATTTATCCCAAAGCGGAGGGCAACTTTCGGAGTTGTCGGCTAAACTCGATGACATTTTAGCTTCTCTTCGTAATACCAAAGCCACCTCGGCAGAGGGGGAAGATTCTTTACCGGTAGTGCAACCTGCCAATGCTGTGCTTCCTTCGGATTTGTTTGCCGAAGCTAAAAACCATTTAGACAAGGGTTCTTACGAAGCGGCTGCTACTGGTTTTAAACTCTACACCACGAAATACCCGCAAAGCGAAAATGCCGATCAGGCCTATATTTACATGGGTGATGCTTACATCGCGGCGGGTCAAACCAAAAAAGGGGCCGTTGCGTATGCGACGGTACTGCAACAATTCCCCAAAAGCAAATTGATTCCTGCCGCGCGTTTAAAATACGCGCTTAGCATTGTTCCTTTGGGTAAAACAGATGAGGCCAAGCGTTATTTGTCCTCGGTGGTCAAAGATTTCCCCAAGTCTTCCGAAGCTACTCAAGCCCAAGCGGAACTTGCCAAATTAACAGAGTAAACGGGACCGTTTATGTTAAAACGTTTTGTATTCTTAATGCTTGCCGTTGTTTTGGTGACGGTGGGTGCGTATGGCGCACCTAAAAAGACAGATGTTTACATTGGTATTACCTCTGCGGGTAAGCACCAATTGCCGGCAATTGCTATGCCGGTTTTTTCTGCAGATGACGCTAGCCGAGAAGCGGCTGTTACCATCCATGACGTGATGCGGGCGGATTTGCTTTTTGCTCGCTATTTTGATGTAACGGAAGGCGGCCCGTTTTTTGACGTTAATAAAGTGAAAGATTCGCTTAAAGAATGGGCGAACGTGACGCCGCGGCCCAGTTATGTGCTCACGGGTACGCTTAGCTACGCGGAACCCTATTACACTATTAAGATTTACGTCTATGACATGGCTACTCGTTCCGCGGTATTTGCCAAAGCTTTTAAAGGGAGCAAAGCTAGCTTGCGCCGATTAGCGCATATTGCTTCGGACCAAGTAATCGCTTCGCTCTTGGGTAAACGCGGAATTGCCGATACGAAGATTGCATTTGCCAATAATGCAACCAAACACAAAGAAATTTATGTGGTAGATTATGATGGTAAAAACTTGCAACGGCTTACCAAGGATAATTCTATTTCCCTCTTGCCTCGTTGGAGTAAAGACGGGCGTATTTTCTATACAACGTACAAATACCGCAACCCGGATATTTTTGCCATTGACTTGCGTGCCGGTAAAATTTCGCCCATTATCATTAAGAAAGGGCTTAGTTTAATCGGGGGCGTGTCGCCTGACGGCAAAGCTTTAGTATTTACCAGCTCTGGCGGTATGAACCCGAGTATTTATATTTACAATTTGGAAACACAGCAAAAAGTACAAATTACCAATAAGGCCTCGGTAGACGGTTCTCCGTCGTACTCGCCGGATGGGAAATATATTACTTTTGTGTCTAACCGGGCCGGAAATCCGCAAGTTTACGTGATGGAATTGGCCACCGGGCAAACGCGTCCGCTGACCAAAAAATTTAATTGGTCCGACACGCCCCAATGGTCGCCAACTGGAGAGTGGATTGTATTTTCTGGGCGTGAAAGCGCGTACCACCCGATGGATATTTTCTTAGTGGACCTTACCGGTACGCAAATTAAACGCTTAACCAGCGATGCCGGATCCAACGAAGACCCCACCTGGTCCCCCGACGGACGCTTTATTGCCTTTACGACCACGCGTAACGGACGGCGGCAACTGTATATGATGGATATGGACGGCAGTGCGCCGCACTTACTTGCCGATGTGGCGGGAGATAGCTTTACCCCGCACTGGAGCATGTAAATTTTTTCCCAATTTGGCCTAGTTCGTTGTTGCCCGCTTGGTCGGATACCTCCGCGCTACCGCGCGCGTGCCGCCAGTATTCCTCCCTCGCGTGCGCCTAGAACTAGGCCAAATTTGTTTAAAATTACCCCGTACCTCGGAAAACT
>CACXHA010000111.1 GCA_902767385.1 uncultured Elusimicrobium sp. | reverse complement strand
TAGCAGTACGACTTATGTTGCGGGAAAATGGGATGCTGAAAAATGTCAATGTAACTGCCCGAAAGGGGATGTTAAGTACTACTTGGGGAGTTGTATAAAAACAGGTCCTAACGTGGATCCATCCGTTTATTATGACGACGGTTGGAATAGTGGTAACCCAAATGATGGACAGGATGATTATTCCGACCCGGAAGAAGGGGAAGAATACGATTTCGATCTACCTGAAGAGGATGATTATATGGGACCCGGCCCAGGAGACAACCCAGTGACGATTATATGGGGAGGAGGGGACGGAGATCCAGCGTCTTATACAAATATAAAGGTGGAAATGGACTTTGACAATGACAGTATCTGCTATGGGTCCGATTGTTAACAGATGAAAGATAGGTATTAATCCCTTGTTTGTGGGCCGTCCGGTAACGGGCGGCCTTTTATAACTACTGTTCAAAATAAACCCCGGGCGTAAGCCCGGGGAGTTTCATTTTTGTGTAACTAATGTTCGCATGCTTTTAAACCAAGAAGAACGGTTTTGGCTGACCATGTTATTAAAGTGGTCATACGCTGAAGTTCCATTACTGGTGCGTGCGTTAGCTTGCATGACTATTTCAAATCTGTAAATACGGATAGATTGGTCGGATTGTCTAAAGGCACGCAACAAGACATAATGCAGAAAATCTTGGCGAAGTTGTTTTTCCGTAAAGCGGTAAGCAAATACAATGTCGTTTAAATTGTATTTCTCGCTAAGTTTTTCGTTGACATATGCCGGAACCAGCGTTCGCACGGTATCTAATACTACCTCTTCTTGTGGATCTTTAATCAGTTGGCTGTAAAATACGGCATACGTAGCCCAATCATCTGCTTTTCCGTCAACAGTCGGGCTCGTTGTATATTTAGCTGTGCACGGGTTTTGGGTAGCTTCTATATCGGATGCAGATTCCCATTCAAACGTTTTATTAGCAAAATAAATTTTACGGGGACCTTTACATGTAGTATCTTCCGCATACTTAATCGTCAAAGACCGTTTAAGTGATTGGTCATTAAAAAAGGTTCTACGAGGGCCTTGTGCTAAGGCGGGGCTTGCCATAAAACAAGTGCAATACAATGAAGTGATTAGTAACGCAATTTTTTTCATAGTTCTACTCCTTTCAAATTTACTTCCTCTCATACTCATAGTATAACGTTTTAGAAAATTAAAACCAGGGTCTAAAGTAATAGAGAGACTATAAAAAAAAGGACCTATCAGTTTTAAATTCTATAAATCCTACCTAATTACAGCGTGGACAAATACCGTTTTAATTCATAGCTAGATACGTGCGTTCTATAAGAGTCCCACTCAATATCTTTGTTGGCTATAAACTTTTCAAACGTGTGCTCGCCCAGGATTTTTTTGACCAGTTCGGAGTTGCGCGTATAGTTCACCGCTTCGTATAAGTACGCAGGCAACGTATCAATTTGATGCGCGGCACGCTGCTCTTTGGTCATACGGAAGATGTTTTCTTCGGTAATCGGGGCCACTTTCATTTTGTTTTTAATTCCGTCTAAGCCCGCACCCAACATAACGGCAAAGGTCAAGTACGGGTTGCAGGCCGGGTCCGGGAAGCGGCACTCAATGCGTGTAGCATTGGGTTTGCCCACTTTTACTTGCGGGATACGCACTAAAGTACTGCGGTTCTTGCGGCCCCAGGCAATATAGGCGGGGGCTTCGTAGCCGGGCACTAAGCGTTTATAAGAGTTGACCCATTGGTTAGTGACGGAGCAAATCTCTTTGACATGTGCCAAAATACCGGCGATATATTGGCGGGCAGTTTCGGACAGATAAAGAGGGTCGTTGCCATCAAAAAACGCGTTAGAACCGTTTTTGAAAAGCGATTGATGTACGTGCATCCCGCTACCGTTGACTTTGGCAATTGGTTTAGGCATAAATGTAGCGTACACTCCGTTGGCGGCCGCAATTTGCTTGACGACGGTGCGATACGTAATTACCTGATCGGCCATTTTCATGGCTTCGTCGTAACGCAAGTCAATTTCGTGCTGGGAGGGGGCTACTTCGTGATGGGAATATTCCACGCGGATACCCAATTTTTCCAACATTTGCATGGTTTGGCGGCGGATAGCGTAGGAGCGGTCCAAGGGGATGGTATCAAAATAACCGGCGCTGTCCAAGAGTTCGGTGCCTTTGTCATCCTTAAAATAGAAATATTCCAGTTCGGGGCCGACCATAAACTGGTCAAAGCCAGCTTTTTTCATTTCGGCTAAGTTGCGTTTTAAGATGTAGCGCGGGTCCCCTTCAAATTGTTTGCCGTCGGTGGTTTTAATATCGCAGAAAAAGCGGGCAATAGGTGCGCCGGTTAAGTCCGGTGGGAACATTTGGAAGGTATCTAAATCCGGTACCGCCACCAGGTCGGACTCGTAAATACGGGCAAAGCCCTCTACGGAAGAACCGTCTAGCCCCATGCCTTCGGTCATGGCGTATTCAAATTCTCGGTAGGAAACGGAAATGGATTTTAATTTGCCCAAAATATCCACAAACCACAGTTTGAGAATTTGGATATTATTTTGTTCGGTTAAACGTAAAATCTCTTTGATTTTTTCTTTTTCTTCAGCGGTTCGTTGGTACATACAATTCTCCTAATTCATACCCTTTATTGTACTTTATTTTAAGAAAGCAAAAAAATCTACCGCTTTAAAAACAGGGGATCAAAGACAGTATTATTAACGACCTGCAGGATGCGTTCGTTGTTTCTCAGCCTGTACTTGGCGGTAATACTGGGTAAGCAGTTGACGGGTTTGGCTAACGGTTGCTTTAGCGCAACGAGGGTCGGCTGCAAAACGCTTGTAAGCTTCATTAAAGATTGCCGGCACAATTGGTTCATAGAAAGGCCCTTTCGGTCCGTCCTTAGTTTCTATTACAACCGTTTTAGAAGTCAGGTAAAAATATTCCGGTTCGTATCCATCCGCGGTATATTCTCCGCCGATTTCTACCCACGTAATTGCGGTTTCAGGCCCGTCAGCACCGGGGGTATTATCTTCTTCTTTTAATTGTACTAACGGTACATAATATCGGGGGGCCTGTGAGCGAATTGCAACTTTGGGAGTTGACGTCTCTTCTTCCTGTTTTACCTGTTGGTAATAGTAGGACAAGTTATGGACGGGATATCCGCTATGTGCATTGCGGTCTTTCTGCAAAAGCTCCTCGGCCCGTGTCAAAATATACGGGTCATTTTCTTCCAGCGCGTAGAAGGAAACTTGGGTTTCTTTTTGCCCGACCTTAGTTTGATTTTGTTCGGCCAGGATTTGATTGTAATAGTACAACAAGTTATGTTTGGCGTATCCGCTATGTACATCGCGGTCTTTTTGTAAGCGTGCTTCAGCTTGGGTTAAAATTTGCGGATCTAAATCCACTTCGCTAGCCATGGTTCTATGCGCTTGTGCGCGGGCAACGGCTACTTCTACCTTGTTGTTTAATTGGCACAACCCGGGGAGTGCACATGCAGTCAAAACAAACGTAACAACCCATTTGCGGTTCATCATACTTTTTCTCCTATTTTTCCTCTTCTTGCGGGAACAAAAGTTCCATCAAAACGGTTAATTCATCTTCTGAAAGTTTCTGGGTTTGTTCAAAGTAGGCAATCGCACTAATTAGGTAAGCCCCTTTAAACAAATCGGTCAGCGATTCTTCGGTAAAATGTTGCTTGGGCAGGTTGTAGCCCTGGCTCATTTTTTCATATTCTTGGTTAAACTGTTCCAGGTTGATTTCTTTTATTACCGGGGCTACCAACTGGGTTAATACCGCGTCAATTTTGTTGGCGTAATGAGTAAATTGGGCCTCTTGCTGGGAAGAAAGTTCCGTCGGGTTTTCTCTTTGAATTTGCAAAGCCAACTGTGCCGTATCTTTCAGTACGGGTAGTAAATTTTTTTCAAAAGTTTTTTGCAATTCTTGTGCTTGTGCGGCATATTGTTGCACCAGTGGGTTTACGGGGTCATCATCCTGCGGGGCCGGGTAAGCAAAAGCGGCCACCGTACAAACGAGCGTTGCAATCACTAACAAATATTTTTTTACGTTCATAATTCCTCCCTGTCTATACTCATAATATAATAGAGCTTGTTGTAAATTCCAGGGTCTTTAGACCTATTTCAAGTCTGGGTCCTAAAAGCTCCCTCTCTCTATGGCCTCTTGCACGACGTTTAAGGTTTCGTCCAAAATGGCTTTGTCGTCAAGTAGCAGCGGGTTGGTAAAACGGTTTTGATTTTTAAACAACAACTTGCTAAGTTGGATGACCAATTCGTTAAATTCGTCGGAATATTGAGCTTTCAAGGTTTCTTTTTGCCCGTTAGAGGCATGTTTCAACTGGTTTAATTTTTCAAAAAACGGAAGGAAACGGACCTCAATAAGCATGGCGATTTGAATATCGGTAGCTGTCATCTGGTTTGTGTTAACGCGACGGCGGAAATTGGCATTTCCCAGTTGTACGGCCTGCCGGGCATTTAGGGCCAAGTTGTTTGAATAAACACTTAAGATGGGTTCTTGTCCCGGCGCAGAAGGCGCGTTAAACGCACCGAGCGGAAAAGAAGCCGTTAACAATAGAAGTATTCCTAATTTTTTCATACTTATATAATAGGTAATGTGGCGTGTGCGCGCAATGGTCTTTAGACCTAGAGTGCGTCTAGGTCCTAATGACCATAAAAAACGCCCAAAGCAAGTGAATTGCTTTGGGCCTAGGCAAAGACCGTCTTATTTTTTTAATTCCAATACTGCATCAATCAGGCCATATTCCTTGGCTTCTTGCGCGGACATGTAGTAATTGCGTTCGCTGTCGTGGCGGATTTTTTCTTTATCCTGCCCAGTATGGTGTGCCAAAATATCCAAGAGGTGCTCTTTGTTTTTGTGAAGTTCTTGCGCCTCAATTTCAATATCGGTTACTTGCCCGGAAATACCGCCGCCCCAAATTAAGGGTTGGTGAATCATAATGCGCGCGTGCGGCAGGGCGTAGCGTTTGCCTTTAGAACCAGCAGCCAAGAGCACGGCTCCAAAGCTCATGGCTTGGCCCATACAAATTGTAGTGATGGGGGCTTTGATAAATTGCATGGTGTCGTAAATAGCCAACCCGGCTGTTACCATACCGCCGGGGGAATTGATGTAGAGGTTAATTTCCCGGTTTGGGTCGTCCGCGTCCAAGTACAGAAGTTGGGCGATAATCATATTGGCGCTGGCGGTATCTACTTCGCCTTCGCGTCCGCCCACAAAGATAATGCGGTCTTTTAACAGGCGGGAAAAAATATCATAACCGACGTTTTTTTCAATAATAGTAGGTATAATCATAGTTACATTATAGCAAAAGTTAGTAATAACGGTAGTGGAGTTTTATTTGTTTTTCCACAACCAAAACCGGGTAAGTAAACCGGGGTTTAACACGCGTAAAAAATGTTTTTCTGTGCGTGGGTTTAGCCCTTTTTGAGAAGTAATTACGGGCAAATTAAGGCCGCGCGTAAGGTGCTGGGCGTGGTTTTCGTCCCAGGGTGTGTTCGGCCAAAACCCCATCGCGCACGTGTCTATTTTATGCAGTTTTTTTAGACGGTAGATAGATTCCTTTACATTTTGTTGGGCCCAAGTTGGTTCCTCTTCCAGTACGTTATGCCCGTCTAATCCCAGCGTACCAATTTGCACCCGTCCGCTTTTAAACATTTGCGTAAGTTGCTTGGGAGTTATGATATTTTGCCAGGGCTCTTGGTGCGGGTCTTGCCAACGGTTATACGTGCCCAATGTTTCTACGGCCACAAAGAGCGTGGAGCCAATTTGATGCGCTTGTAAAAGGGGGAAAACGTCCGTATAAAAAGACTGATATCCACCGAAAAATGCGAGCAATATGGGTTTTTTAGGAAGTTCTTTTTGTAAATCAAGAGGGGTAATAAAAGTGTAGCCGCGTTTAATAAGATACGTGAGTGTTTTTGCCAGCTGTCCGGCGGAAGTCCATTCTTTTTTAAGATGGGACTTTTGGGGCGCTTTGCCTATTTTTTGGTAAGCAAGTACCGGTAAAAAATCGCTCATAATCGGTTGCGCCCGCGGGTGAGTTGCAAGTGATAATCCCACAAAGTTTCCCAAGCAATCGGGGAGGTACGCTTAATTGATTTTTTACCTTTCCAGGGCCAAGGGTTAATGCCTTTTTGGGTGCTAAAATCCAGTAAATATCCGGCTTTTAAAACGTGCGGGCGTACGTGCTTATCATGACTGCCGGCTCCAAACGGATAGCAAAAACTGACGGCAGGCACCCCCAGTTTTTCTTCTAAAACTTTTTTGCTTTGGGTAATTTCCCGCACGATTTCTTCTTCGGGTAGGTCGCGTAGGCGCCGATGGGAACAGGTATGTGAGCCAAAAGCCACCAGCCCGCTTTTTTGCATTTCTTGCACTTGCTGCCAAGTTAAATAACCGGGGGTGCCAATGTTGTCAGTAATTAAAAAAATAAGTGCGGGCACTTGGTATTTTTGTAAAAGCGGGAATAAATGCGTGTAATTATCCGCATGTCCGTCGTCAAAGGTCAAAAGTACGGGCTTTTGAACAAAGCTGCGGCCTGTTTGTAGCGTGCGGATTGTTTCCTCTTGGCTAATGGGCGTATATCCGTTTTGTTTTAAAAAAAGCAAGTGCTTTTCAAACATTTGCGGAGTAATAGTAAAAGGGAATTGCGGGTCGCTCATTTCGCGGGTGTCTATGTGGTGATACGTTACTACCACCCACCCTTTGCGCGGTAACCAGTACCAAGTTTTGCGTAGGGAGGGGTATTTCCAAAACAAGTAAACAGCCCCCAAAATCAGCAGTAACAAAGCCACTATCATTTTTTGTCCTGTTCCAATTGCCAAAGTTTAGCATACTTTACATACACGTAGTACGTAGAAAAACTGGCCCAAAAAAGTCCGCGGATACCGTCTAAAAATCCCAACTTAAGCGCGTAGCGTTTTAAAAACTCAAACGGCAACGTAAGCAGCACAAGCCACAAACAAAATTTGCGGCCGTTTTGGTGCATTTGTTGGGCAGCTAGGGAGGTGTATTTATTGAATTTAGTAAAATAGGCTTCTATGGTGTCGTACGAGAAGTGATTAACCGGGTTTTGAAGTGTAGCCAACGGGCCGTCCACTTTGAGCCCTTCGTGCACCAAGCTCCCTATGTAGTGGGCTTTGGCGGTGCGGACCAGACGCAAGTGTTTCTCTTTGTTAAGTCCGCTAAAGCGCATTTTTTTGCCCAAAAAATAATTGCAAAACGGTAGGTAATAACCGGCGGTTTGAGGGGCTTGTACGGCGCTTAAAATTTCCTCTTTCAAGGCCGGGCTGAGCCGTTCGTCCGCGTCTAAATTGAGGGCCCACTCACTGGTTACTTTAGAAAGTGCAAAATTCTTTTGGCTAGCAAAACCGTCAAAGGTGCGTGTAAACACCTGCGCGCCCAGTTCTTTGCATACCAAGGCGGTTTTATCGGTGGAATTAGAATCAATGACGATAACTTCGCTTACAATGTCGCGCGCGCTTAAAATGCAAGCGGCAATACGTTGGGCTTCATTTTTGGCAATAATAAAAAGTGAAATACGGGGTTTGAGCATGTTTTTATTATAGCATTTTGTCCCATATAAAAGGGGTAACCGCTGTAGCAGGGTTTGGGACTACAGCGGTTTGGGATGAAATTCAAATTGTTCTTACACCTATACTGTAATAATTTAGTGAGTTAAAAACCAGGGTCTTAAGGCCCAACTCAAAAGGTAAAAAATACCTAGGCCTTATCTAGGTCCAATGTGCTATAATAACAACAGTGTAAGAAGGGGGATTATATGAAATTAACTAAATTAGTGGCTTTGTGTATTTTATTAGGTGCGTGCGGCACGGTGAAAACTTCTTCGGAATATTTGGCCCGGGGAGATGGCTATATGAAGGATGGCAAAAAGCAGCAGGCATTGGTCGCTTATAATAGGGCCTTGGCACTTAATCCGGATAATTTAGACGTATATGCTGCCCGCGGAGCTGCACATTATTTTAACGGTCAATATACTTTAGCCGTCCAAGATTTTGAACGGGTGTTGCAGCAAGACCCTTACCGGGCAGATATTTACACCGCTTATGCCAGTGTGCTGGCTGCCCAAGGGGATTTTCAAAATGCGCTAAAAGTTTTAAACGTGGCCCAGCAGTTGCGCCCCGAACATGCGGAAACTTATTTTGCCCGTGCCGGCGTGTACTATATGTTGGGGCGGTATGATTTGGCCGTAGCCGATTATACCCGCACGTTGCAGCTGCGCCCGGCGGCGGACGTTTTTAATGCCCGCGGGGGAGCGTACCTCAAGTGGGGAAACCCCGATTTGGCACAGCAAGATTTTCAAACGGCCAAAGAAGCGCATATTCCCGCCCACCTAAACGATTACGCCAATTTAAATTAACCGGTGGCGTGTTACCCAGGAAAAGCTTGCACGCCGGCGCTAGGTTTGCTATAATATCTAGGTACGATTTACGTCACCGTAGCTCAGCTGGTTAGAGCGATTCTCTCATAAGGAATAGGTCGGTGGTTCGAGCCCACCCGGTGAC
>CACXHA010000110.1 GCA_902767385.1 uncultured Elusimicrobium sp. | reverse complement strand
GGGAAAATCAATTTGGACCGGACAGGACTTGAACCTGTGACCTTCCGCGTGTAAGGCGGACGCTCTACCAACTAAGCTACCGATCCGTAAATCTTTGCTACCTCTATATTATAACAAAATTGAGTTGTACCCTCAACTTTATTTTACCGTTTCTTCCTTTTTATCCATGCATGTTTCGCAGCTGCATCCGCAAGCAGCTACGTCTTGTGCGGTGGGGGAAGTGCGGTTCCACTCATCGGCCTCGGGGCCCCATTTGGCTTTTACGGCTTCGGGGATTTTAAATAAAATGCTAGTGCATTTGGCGGTAACGGTTCCGTCGGGAAGTAGAATTTCGCCCTCCACTTGCGCGCGTGAACCGCCGTCTCGCAGTACGCGGCCTACGGCGCGCAAAGGCGTGTGGGTGGGGGTGTTTTTCTTATATACTACTTCCATTTTTAAGGTTACCATTAAGCGGTTAAAATCGTTCCCCAGCAAAATGGCCCGGCCGGAAGTTTCATCTAAAATTGTTGCAATAATTCCGCCATGTACCGTACCGGGGTAAGAGCAGTAATTATCGTCCAGTTCAAAGCAAGCTTCTACTTGTTTGTTATCATAATCATTGAGCCACTCTAACTTAAGCCCAAAGGGATTTTTCTTACCGCAAGCAAAACACATCAAAGAGGTGGGTTGTTTTAATTTTTTCATAAAATTATCTCCTAAAAATATTATACTTTAGTTATGAAACACTTGGAAATAGAATGCAAATGGGATGCTAATTCACCGCGTGCTTTTGCGCGTGCTCGGCGATTTGTGGCACAGCTAAACAGTAAAGTTTCTTTTCAAACTTTGCACATAAAAGATGTTTATTTGGATCATGCCAACCGTGATTTATCTTCTCAAAAAATAGCTTTGCGCGTGCGCAACACCGCAGGCAAATGGGAAGCCACTTTTAAATCACGCAGTGAAATTAAAAACGGTAAAGCCGTTCGGCGCGAGGAAACCCTTCCGTTTCCGGCTGTCCAAAATTTAAGTCAAGCACTGCAGTTACTAGCGCGGCAAAAAAAGTGGAAAGAGATTAACACCACAGGGTTGCGTGCGCAATTTGCGTTGGTCAATAAACGCCAGCTGTGCGTGTTCTCTTACGACGGTGCGCAACTGGAGATGGCTTTGGATGACGTAACTATTTATGTGGTAGGCCGTCAAGTAAAATTTAAAGAAATTGAAGTAGAATTAAAAAGCGGAAAATCTACCGCGCTAGAAAATTTTGCGCATGCTTTTTCTGATGCAACGCAACTAAAACCGGCGCAAATTTCTAAAGTAAAAACAGCGGAAACATTTTTAAAATTTTGGAAAAAATAAAAAATGTCAAGCAAAATTTTAAAATTTTCAAAAATTTTTTACGTACGTGTCAAGCACAAAAAATAATTAGTAAAAAATAATTTTCTCGACGATAAAAATGAAAAAATGCTGATATAATCTGCTAAAAACAGGGCTTGATTTTTTAAAAATTTTTTGATTCCGACGGCAAAACTATTGCATTTTTAAAATTTTTGTGCTATTATTTTTATGAGGTTAAAACTAATTGTCTTAGGAGAATTAAAATGGCTGTTAAAAAAACCGTGAAAAAAGTGGCCGCTAAAAAGGCCGCCAAAAAAGTAGCCGTAAAAAAAGCCGCTGTAAAAAAACCGGCTAAAAAAGCCTGTGCCAAAAAAGCCTGCGCTAAAAAAGCCTGCAAAAAAGTAGCTGTTAAAAAAGCTGCTGCCAAAAAACCGGCCAAAAAAGCTGCTAAAAAAGTAGCCAAAAAACCGGCGAAGAAAGTAGCCAAAAAGAAATAATTTAGGTTGAAGTAAAAAGCCCCCGTTTTAGACGGGGGCTTTTTGGTGTGTAGTAAAGCTACTTTTTAAGCGGTTCTAGCACACGCTCATAGCCCTGTGCGTCTACTACGCGGGCTTTAAAAATACTACCGGGGGCAATCGGCTGAGTAAACGTTACTTGTCCGTCAATATCCGGTGCATCTTTATAGGTACGGCCAAAATCAGGTCCGTCGGCAATGGCCTCTAATGTGGTGCCGATAAGGCGCTTGTTGATTTTGTCAATCACGCGGCTTTGCTCGTACTCTAGTTCAGCGGCGCGTTCATGTTTTACTGCGGCCGGGATTTGTTTCATGTCATACGCCGCGGTGCCTTTTTCTCTAAAATACTTAAACACGCCCATATTATCAAATTCATATTCGTGCACAAATTTTTTAAGTTCGTTAAAATCTTTTTTTGTTTCGCCGGGGAACCCCACAATAAAGTTGGTGCGTAGTGAAATATCCGGCACTTGCGTTTTTAGCATATCCAATGTGCGGCGGATTTGCGCCCCGTCACAATGGCGGTTCATGCGCTTTAAAACCGGGTCGGAAATATGCTGCAGCGGAATATCAATATAGTGAAAGATTTTATCAGTTGAGGCCATTAACCGTGCAATTTCTTTAGTCACACGGTGCGGGTAGCCGTACATAATGCGCAGGCGCCCCAACCCTTTTAAGGTAAGTAGTTTTTCCAAGAGTTCCAGTAAATGAGGTTCCCCGTAAAGGTCCATTCCGTACGAAGTGGTATCTTGCGCAATAAGTGAAATTTCTTTGATTCCGTTTCCAATCATCAGTTTGGCTTCGCGCAGTACATCTTGCATCGGTTTAGAGCGATACTTGCCGCGGATAAATGGGATCGTACAATAGGCGCAGCGGTTGTTGCACCCGTCGGCTATTTTTAAATAGGCCGTATGCGGGGCCGTTAAGCTCATTTTATAATCCGGTAAATATAAAGAGGTAGGCAAGGGGTCCAAAACAAGTCCCTTTTGTTTAAGCGTGTTTTCTGCGGTTTCTTGCGCGGCAATGGAAAACACCGTATCCACTTCGGGAAAATCACTGGCTAGTTGTTCTTTAAAACGCTCTACCAAGCAGCCGGTTACGGCCACTTTTTTAACAATCCCTTTTTTCTTTAGTTCCAGCGCATAGCGGATTTCTGCTTTGGCTTCTTTAACGGCCGAAGCGATAAATCCGCACGTGTTTACAATAATTTCATCGGCTTGTTCGGGCGTAAAAACCATTTTGTGCCCTTTGGCAATTAACCGGGCGGAAAATTCCTCACTGTTGGTTAAATTTTTAGGGCAGCCTAAGCTAATCACGTAAAATTTCATAAGTTATACGGCCACATCGGCACGTTCGGCGGCAGGTTTGGGTTTTACTTCGTCGGCATCGGTGGACATCAGTGCCAAACTAAAGGTTACTACACCAATGCGTCCAATGAGCATGGTGGCAATAATAATCAGTTTTCCCAGCGTAGAAAGTTGGGTGGTAATTTCCATAGAAAACCCGGCCGTACTGAGCGCGGCTGTGGCTTCAAATAATAAGTTTAGAAAAGGTAAATTCTCCGTCCAGGTCAGTAAAAACACGCTGCAAAATAGAAAAAATCCGTATAACAGTACCGAGGAAGTAGCCGCGTACAACCGCTGTACGGGGAAAGTATGCCCCAAAAATTCCACGCGCGGGTTTAAGTGCAAGTGGCTGCGTACAATGGCTACCACGCTGGCAAAAGTGGTTGTTTTCAGACCGCCGGCAGTCCCGGAGGGGGAACCGCCGATAGACATAATCAAAATCAAAATCAGTACCGAGCACGAAGATAATTGGCTAATATCAGCGGTGTTAAATCCCGATGTGGTAGACGCCCCCATGGTTTGGAAAAAGGCTTCAGCCAAGCTTAAATGCGGCGTGGTTACAAATAACGTAAACGTACCAAAGGCCAGTATGACTAGCGTGGTCAGCATGATAATTTTGGTAGTAAAAGAAATTTCTTTGGTCTTGCGGCGCACAAAGTTAAACAGGTCAGCCGCTACGATAAATCCGATGGCCCCCGCTAAAGACAAGCAAGAAATGACGATATTAATGGTTTTACTGTCAGTAAAATCCATTAAATTATTATTCCATAGCGTATATCCGGCGGTACAAAACGCGCTTACACTGTGGAAAATGCTATACCACGCCGCGTTTAGAATCGTAAAATCGTGGTGGCGGAAGTAGTTAAACAAAAACACCGCGCCAATACTTTCCGCAACGGTGGTAAAGACTAAGGCAGACCACAAAAAATCGGACAGTTTTAACGTTTCCGGTAGTTTTACGTCGGCACTCAAGGCTTCTTCTTGGCTTTTGCGTAAACGGTGTTTTTTGGCAATGGCTAAAAAGAAAAAGGAGGAGAACGTCATGTATCCCACGCCGCCGATTTGAATTAAAACAAGCACTACAAGTTTGCCTAGTAACGTGTATGAATCGGCAAAGTTAACGGTTTGCAATCCGGCCGTAGATACCGCCGCGGCAGAGGTAAACAAATTGTCCAAAAACCCGACCCCGCCGTTAGTCATAAACGGCAAAGAGAGCAAAATCCACCCCAGCACAGTGTACGAAAGCACCGTTTGCGCGATATTTTGGTGCGGCGTCAAGTGCAACAAAAAGATAAAGTACTTTTTGAGGGAAAGGCGAAGAAAATCTTTAGTTTTTGTAAGTACATTTTGCCAATTTATGCTCATACATACATTATATAAATAAGTTATTTGGTATCACAACCGCTACTTGCCTGCAAAAATAAGGGGGCTTGTTTAAGCGGTTTTGTATTGGGGAAATTAAAAAAATGCAATAAAAAAATTCAAACAAGTGTTTGAATTTTATGGAGGTGATTGCTATGACCAAACGCAAACTGCTGCTTTTACTGATGACCACCGGGTTACTGGGCGGATGTGCCGCCACCTTAACCCCAACGGGCGACATTTATACCGAGGCCTTATTGCCCGTAGAAAGTACAACGGTAGTGGTGGAAAGTTATCCATTATTGGCTTACGGGCCGCGCTATCGTCCGGCTCCGCCTAGGGGGGGACTTCGACCCGGTCCGCACTTCGCACCCCACGGCCCCGCGCACTACCGTCCGCACGCCCGTTACGCCGCCCCCGGCCACCATCGTGCCCCGGGCCAACATCGGGCCCCTGGTGTCAAAGGCCCCCGTACGTCACACGGATCCGGCCCCATCCTTAAAGCCGGCTCCGGACCGCAAGGCCCCCAAGCCCGGGGCGGACAACCAAGGACGTCCGGCTTCTCCGGTAGACCGCAAGGGTCCCGCGGCCCCCAATCAAACTCGCACGGTTCCAGCTCACGCGGGCCGCGCTAAATAAACGGATATCACTCCCTACAAGTGCTACTCCTGTTTACCCCCTGGGAAGTCTCCTCCTAGGGGGTTATATATATTAGGTGGGGTCCAATCATCCGTTGTGGCCGGTGGGGTTGGAGGATGATACATGTATTGGTCGGTATGTGTCCAATAATACCACGCACTATAGAAGGCCAGCACACATAAAAAGCTGCCTATAAACAGAAAAGTGTAAGCAATCCATTGGTCGTAGCTCAGCAACCCAATTGGTTCTAAAATATGGCGCCAATCGCCACAGATTTCGCCCGGTTTGTAGTTGGTCATCATATCCGAGGAAGTCAGCGGCAACGAACAAGCGCGCGCATCTTGCGCATAGACACCGGCCCCGTAAAAAGTACTGGCTAGCCAATACAATAAGGGGGGGACGGCCCAGCGTCCGCCTTCCAGGCGCAGTAAAAAGAGCAGGATACATAAGGGAAACAGCGTTTCTATCCCATTGCCCGCCAAGGTGGCAATCCATTTTCCTACTTCGGGGGCAGAATAATAGAACATGCGGAAAAAGATATTTCCCACGAAATTATGTCCCAGCATCTCATGCGTTAGATAGTTGGGCGCATAGACGAAGATGTTATCTAGTAAAGTTTTTACAAGTCCGCTTTTCCATTGCCAGGTAAGCCACACCGCAATAGCCAACATAATAAACCACGTAAGCCACGAAGTTTTAAAAAAGAAGAAACTTTGTTTGTAAGGGTCAAACCGCAGTAAAAAATTTTTCATACTCACATTATATCAATTCAAATACGCAAGCATTTAATACTTTTAATCTTGTAGTAGAACCGCGCGAGTGTAAAGCGCAATTCCTTCACCGGCGTTTGGGTGGATATGGTCTAACAAATATATTTGTTGCGGTCGAGTCTGTAGGATTTGGCGGATATAAGGATTTGGGTTGATATAGCCCAACCCGTTAGCTTGGCAATACTCCTGCAATGCTTGGCTATAGGTTTCGTTAAGAATTGTTTTTTGAGCAAACGGAAGGGAGGAAAACGGATCTCCGTCCGTTGAATACCAGGGAGCTATAAAAATAAATTGGGCGTGGGGAGTTTTTGCAAGTAATTTATTTTTTAATTCATTGAGTTGGTTTACATAATCTTGGGGTGTCATTGCGCAAGAAGCGTTGCGGTAGCGCACATCGTTTGTGCCCAACGCAATGATATACAGTTGGGCAGAAGGAATTAACGCAACGTTTTTTATGATATCAGAGACGGTGGCTCCGTCTTTAGAGTAGTTGTAAACGGATTTGCCCGATAAATAAGGTTCCAAAGGTTCATACCACGCATACCCTCCGTTTTTCGCACCCCGGGTTATACTGTCCCCAATAAAGCAAATAGTATCGTGTTGTTCTAATGCTTCATAAAGGAGCCCTTGTTTCATCTGATCGGTTAAGGTAAGGGGGGGAGCTTTTTCACGCAACCATCCGTTTTCGTTCAAATAATAACGGGGGGCAACCGAGGAAATATCTAGGCGGGTTGTTAATACTACTTGGGCAATACGGGCAAAAGCTTCCTGGGCACGTTGCTGGTCATCTGTGCTCAGTTGCCGGCGCAGTAGCGGGTCGTGCATGATATCATATATGGGCAAAGCTCTATAATTGCCGTCGGCTTGGGCTTGTGTGTAGAGGGGGACCATGCCGGCCCCCAAGACCTTTTTAGTTGTACGGTCTATGTAAACATCCACCAGCATGCTGGTATCCCCTTGTTGTTTCCGATAGATGTTTGCAAAATTTCCCGGGCAGTAGCCGGTAACTACAAGGCCGTTTTTACCCTGTTCTACTTTAATCGGTTCCACCACATGGGGGTGGTCGCCCAAAATAATATCGGCTCCGTTTTGTTTAAAAATATCAAACCATACTTCTTGTTGCTGATCGGGATAATTGGAAAACTGGGTACCCGTGTGAGGCAACACAATAATTAAATCAGGCCGGAGAGCCTTGGCTTCTTTAAAATCTTGTTCCACTTGCGCTTTAGAAGCATCAAACAAAGGGCTCTTCGGGTCTGCTATCACGGAAGTGACAAAACTTAGTTTTCCCTGCGCCAAATCTTTGGTATTGATATAATTGCTTCCGTATGTATAGGACAAAAACGCCATTTTAATTCCTTCCCGTTCCACCAGCTTGATTTTTTTGTTTTCTTTTTCCGAAAGGGTACGGTAGGAACCGGTATGATCTAGCCCGATCTCGTCCAACGTGTCTAATGTTTTTATAGCTCCGGGAAGCCCTTTGTCCAATAAATGATTGTTGGCCGTAGTTACCAAGTCAAAACCGGCTTGTTTAACTGCCCAAGCAAATTCGCTAGGGAAATTTAAAAACAGAGCTTTGTGATCGTCAAAATTCCCTTGAGAATATCCCACTTGTTGCCCGGCTATAGGGCCCTCAAATACGCCAATGGAAAAATCCGCTGATTCAATGTGCTTGCGGGCATATTCAAACACGTCGCTAAAGTCATATTTCCCATTACGGTACCCGCGTTTTACTTGGTCTTCCAGCAGGATTAAATCACCCGCAAAGGTAATTCTAAAGGCGTTGTCAAAGGATTGTTTTTGCGTGGGGGATAGCGTTTGTACCGGGGGCTGAGTTGGCTGTTTGGCAGTAGCCTGTACGGCAGAGGTCCGCACGGGAGTGCCTATGGCCATAGAACGTAATTCTTTAAAGGCAGCAGGCTCATACGCTTTATAAAAAACCAAGAAAATAAATCCGATTCCCACACCCAATAGAGCTACTTTCGCGGCGTTTAACCGGGTTGTTTTTGGGGCTATAAAAATGTGTACTCCTTGTGCCGCAAACCGGTTCATGTAGAAGGCCAAAAAGTCATTTCCGCACAAATAACAGAGGATGAAACTAAGCACTAAAGAAACCGCAATAATTGTTCCGGTCGTCTGTGTATTAAGAAAAGGGGACAATAACAGCGTCAGCGGACGGTGTATAAGGAATATCCATAGTGAATTGCGCCCAAACAACGTGAGGAACGACAACGAACGGTTGGGGGATACACAGCGTAAGGCATAGATTATCGTAAAAGCGAACGCGTAGAGGACAATTCTGGCAAAGGCATCTATTCCCCAATCTGTATAGGCACCCATTTGCAAGGCATCATCTGTGTAATGAAAAGTTTTCAAAGCTATCCAGCCGATTCCAATTCCAATGGCCCATACAACTATTCCTTTAAGCAGACGGGGCAAATACGCGTAGTTACATAAGGCTTCACCGCGGGAAGTACTTAAGAGATATCCGCATAGGTAATAGGGGAAAAAACCGATAATTCTGGCGGCAGCCAGTGTGTTGTTAATGCTTGGGTAAAAGCCGGCAAATAAAGCAACCACAAAAGACAACCAAACCATGTATTTTAAAGAAACCACGTACGGCGTTACTATTCTCCATACGACTAGGGCCAGCAAATACCAGCAAGAATATACCGGAATCAGTAACGAATTAAAGCCGTAGTTAAACCCCATAGCACTGTTAAAGATAACGTACAAGAAAAGGAATTTAATAACAGCCTGGGGGCTGCAGGCTTGTTTACTTTTGCCGAAATAACCCGATATAAAAACAAATGCGGGCATATGAAACAGATAAATGCTGTCTACAAGCGTATTTAGAAAAGGAGCTAATTTCTGTAAATCAAATAGTAAATGGCCAAACACCACTAAGAAAATAAGTAGTCCTTTGATATTATCCCAGTATGCACTTCTGGGTTTTACGTGGTTATTGAGCATATTGAGTAATCCGCCAAGGCGCGAAAATGAACATACTTCTATTATACTTATTTGCTACAATACCCGTATGAAAAAATATCTTATTTTAATTATTTTTGTAGGAGTGTGTTGGCTGACCTTTTCGTACCGAGGTGCTTTGTATAGAGAGCGCGGGGAAAATCTAGTGACTGATGCTTATTACGGGGATTTGATTAGCGTAAAAAATGATGTGGAGCAAGGGGCCCCTTTAGGTTATCGGTTAACCTTTACCGATCCCGAGCGCAATTACTATGCTCAAACTTTTCACGCGTTGCATGCCGCCGCAAGCAGCGGGAACGGTAAGGTGGTAGAATATTTATTAAAAGCGGGATTTGATATTAACTTGCCCACGCCGCGAGGGTGGACCCCCTTATTTGTGGCAGCCCGCGACGGTCAAGCTAACGTAGCCAAATGGTTTATTTTTAAGGGGGCGGATTTAAATATCCAAACGAATTTAGGGGCCAGTGCACTGATGATGGCCGTCACGCAACCCTTTGAAACGGAAAAAGCACGCCTTGATTTATTGGAATATATGCTCAAGCGCGGAGCGAAAATTGATTTGAAAGATATATACGGGCATGATGCTATGTATTATGCCCAAACGCAAGGAAACTCTGCGGTTGTTGATTTGCTTGAAAAGTATAGTAAGCCAAGAAAATAAAATATATTTACAAACAAATTGGGATTTACTATAATAAATATGTAGTTAAGATTTATTCGCCCTTAGCTCAATGGTGGAGCGACCGGCTGTTAACCGGTAGGTTGAAGGT
>CACXHA010000109.1 GCA_902767385.1 uncultured Elusimicrobium sp. | reverse complement strand
TCTTTAGAAATCCACCCGTTTTTGTAGGCAATCGCTTCCAAGCAAGCAATTTTAAGACCTTGTCGGTTTTCCAACGCTTCAATAAACATGGAGGCCTTAATCAAATCGGAGTGGGTTCCGGTGTCCAGCCAGGCCATGCCGCGTCCCATTAGTTCAACCGATAAATCCCCCTGCTTTAAATACCAGTCGTTCACAGCGGTAATTTCCAACTCGCCACGTGCGGAGGGTTTTATGTTTTTGGCTACTTCTACTACGCGGTTATCATAAAAATAAAGACCTGTGACTGCCCAGTTGGATTTGGGATTTTGGGGTTTTTCTTCAATAGAGACGGCTTTTTTGTGTTGGTCAATTTCCACCACGCCGTAGGCAGTAGGATCTTTAACGTGGTAGGCAAAAATAGTAGCACCTTTTGTTTGGGCAGCGGCATGTTGCACAAGGCCTTTCAAATCACGTCCGTAAAAGATATTATCCCCTAAAATTAAGGCGACACTATCCTGTCCAATAAAGTCCGCTCCTAAAATAAACGCCTGGGCCAACCCTTCGGGTTTGGGTTGTTCTACGTAGGAAAACTTCATACCGTAGGTGGAGCCATCTCCTAATAAATGTTTAAATGCGGGTAAGTCTATGGGAGTAGAAATAATAAGCACTTCGCGTATGCCGGCTAACATAAGTACGGACAACGGGTAATATACCATCGGCTTATCGTATACCGGGATGAGTTGTTTAGATACGGTGAGGGTAGCCGGATATAATCGGCTGCCCGTCCCGCCTGCCAAAATAATACCTTTCATATTTCCACCTCTCTTGTTACATTTTAGCAATTCGCCTGTGGTAAGGCAACCAAGAAAATAATTAAAATATTGGAAAAAATTTGTGCATTTAAGTATAATAAATATATGCAGTATATAAAAGTGCGTGTTCACGCCGGAGAAAAGAAAAACCGGGTGGAACAGAAAACACCGGATAGTTATGAGATATGGGTAAAAGCCCCTGCGCAAGAAGGGCGTGCTAACGAATCCGTGAAAGCACTTTTGGCACAGCAGTTAGGAATAGAATTAAGCCGGTTATCTTTGGTAAAAGGGACTACTTCTCCGGCTAAAATATTTTTGATAAGGAGCTAGATTATGGGAAAATTCTTTTTAGTAATAATTCTTTTAGCGGTTTGTTTGTATATGTGGAAGGATAACATAAAGGAATATTTTGCCCTCAAACCGGCGGTGGTTAAAACAGAACAATCGGAAGATGATTGGTGTGAAGTGAAAAGCATGGATTGTGGCGATGTGGTGCGCATGTTAAATAGTTTTTCTTCGACGCGTTATTTTGAAGCGGCCGGAAATTTGCTAGGGACTAGCTTTGAAAGTTTAACCATGCGTCGCGGGGATGGAGATGTAACCTTTTTGTTGCCTAGAGATATACAAATTGTGCATAAACTTTCTGGTAAAGGGAAAGGAACTATGACGGTTACATTTGATGACGGGTATCAAATGAAATATGACAAAAAGGGAAACTTAGTTTCCGCTCAACAAACAGAAGTAAAAGAAGTAAAATAGGACTATTAACTAAAGTTCCTGTCATTTTTTCATACCAAAGCCCCCAGTCAAATAACCGGGGGCTTTTTTTAGATAAAGAGGTATCTTTATTCGAACAAGTTGCTATTTTCCAGCACGTTAAGGGCTTTGGGAATATCGTTTACCACGATAATCCACCGGGTGGCCCCCCCGCTGCCGGCCGTTCCGTAAATGGTAGTAATGTTGATACCCTGGTTGGCTAGTACGCGCCCGATGTCGCGCAAAATCCCCACGCGGTTGGGCATATCTAAACAAATCGCGTCGGTTTTAACGCTGGTAAAGCCGGCCTTGGTAAGGGAGTGGCTGATCCCTTTGTCTTGTTCTACGGCCACGCGCACAACGGCTGCATCATAGCGTACGTCTTGTGCCATAGCAATAATATCTACGTTTTCGTGGACAAACAAATCTGCAAAATTTTGCAGCGCGCCCGGTTCGTTAATCAAAAATACGCTGTATTGTTTTACGATGTTAATAGCCATAATAAACCCTTTTCTTCATTATAGCAACTGAAGGTAGAAAAGTAAATATAACTTTTTACAACGTTTGCGGGTCCAGTATTTCGGCTTGTTTGAGGGCGTTTTCTAAGAAAAGCATGGCCTTGCAGTCGTCCTCATTATACATAAGAATTTTTTGCAGTAAAGTTTCATCACCGGTTTTAAGCCAGTTGGTAAAATAGACCATGCTGTCCATGGCGCCGCAGTCATCTTGCCGCCAGTTAAATCCAAATGCCGGGGCCGCCGCTTTTAAGGAAAAACTGGGGGCCGGGATATAAAAACTTTCATTAACACAAACCTTTAGGTCGTAACAAAGTTCGCATAAAGAGTTTAGATGGGCCGCATGTTGCGGCCAGGCAGCTGCCAATTTACGCATTTTGCGTACTTCGTATTCGGTCCAATGGTACAGAGCGGTATTTTTAAGGTCTTTAATATAACTGTAAAATTGTTCAAAAATGTTGATTTCCTCTTCGGGCGTTTTAGCGATAAAGGTAACGTATTTACCTGCTTCTTTATCCCACAAGCCGATTAAGTACACAAAGGATTGATTGTCCTTGGTAAAAGTTTCAGTTGCCTCAAAATCAAAATACAAATTGTATTTTTTAACAGGAGGCGGAAACACACCTTGCTTGCGCCAAATGGGTTTATTGTATAAGTAAGCCCGGGCATTGTAATATGTTTCGGTGGCGTAGGGTTCTTCTAAAATTTCTTGTAATTTTGACAAAGGCGTTTTAGCAGCATCCAACGTTGTAAAAATTCCATTGATTTTCAAGCATTGGCGCATTTGCGTATTTAAGTGCGGCAACATAACTAAATCGTGCGTTTGAGTCATTAATTTATTGGCATACACCCGCCAAGGGGCTGCCGCTGCTTTGGGCGGTTTATGCGCTTCGGGCTTGGCTAGCCCGGTGCGGATATTATTCCAAAAAATCAGTTCATCGGCCAAGCGTTGCGCGTGGTCTTGGTGGGCAATGTCTACAAAATGTCCTTTTAGATGTACCCGCACATGGGCAGGTTGGAATTGTTGTATTTGTCCCAAAATTTGGTTGACCAGTGAAACTTGCAACGAATAATGTTCTTTTAAGTCGTGCGCGCGCTTAAACTGGTAAATCGTGTAGTGGTAGTTTCCAAAACGGCTAGAAGCCGTATCTTTACGCACTAATAAATTCACACTTCCATAGACGTGCTGTGGTAAATTCCACAACGTCGCGTTAGCAATAGCTTGTTCCCCCCTTGCCATGGCCGCCAACGTTGCTTCAAAGCGTTCGGTTTCCGTTTGCGCGCTAATAAAGAAAACGGACGGGAATTGCTCTCGGATAAAGGCATCGCGGGCATGCCGGTCGGTACGGATTTTTAAATTTTCATAGCGGTTATTTTCGTAAACGGCTTCTTCGGGCGGTGCAAAAAAATTACACCAAATACTAAACGGATCCTCCAGCAAGGTAAACATACGGCTAGCGTTAAAATCTTGCGCATCCGGTTTACGTCCGTCAGAAAAATCAAGGAATAGTTGGTGTAATTCTAATTCGGTCATTACTGGTATTTTATCTTTTTTAGAGCGGGAATAAAACCCTGCATATTTGCTACAATACATTATATGGCTATTTTACGCATTACCAAATATGGCGAACCTATTTTGCGCCAAAAATTAAAACCAGTGAACTACGCCGATATTGCGCCCAAGCTACCTAAATTGCTGGCAGATATGGAGGAGACGTGTTTGGCGGTACATGGGGTTGGGTTGGCGGCCAATCAAATAGGACTCGATTACCGTTTGGCACTAATTTTAATTCCGCAAAGTGACGAAGAAAATGCCCCGCTTAAACGCTACGTCATTATTAACCCGGTGATTTTATCTAAACGCGGCGAGAAACTGGAAGAAGAAGGCTGTTTATCTCTTCCCGGATTATGGGCTGACGTAAAACGTGCTACGGATGTAACCATAAAATATATAGATGAAAACGGCGTAGAGCAAGTCAAGCGTGCGCGCGGACTGCTAGCCAAGGCGTTTCAGCACGAAGTAGACCATTTGGACGGGAAACTGTTTGTTGATTTGGTGGATCCCAAGTTAAAACCCGAAGTAAAAAAAGCCATTAAAAAATTACGCTCCAATTGGGATTAATATGGAATTTATTGATTCGCATGCGCATATCACAGACCCGGCTTTTGATGCAGACCGAGACGATTTGCTTGCTCGCGTACTTCCGCAAGCTCACCTGATTAAAAGTGTAGAAATCGGTTGTGCCCCGCAGGAGTGGCAACCTGCCTTGGCATTAACGGAAAAATATCCGCATTTAGTGGTGCCTGTACTGGGGGTCCACCCGGAATATACCGCCCAATTTACCACCGACCAAGAGCCCATTTACCGGCAGTTACTAACTGACAAACGCGTAGCCGCAGTGGGCGAAGTGGGGTTAGATTATACTTGTTTAGATGTAGCGAGTAAAGACGTTCAACAAGCGTTATTTTCCAAGATGATTTTGGCGGCGGACCAAGCCCGATTGCCGCTAGTGTTACACGTGCGCAGAGGAGCGGAAGATTACACCGCTTACGAAGATACCTTTGCTTTTTTATCCCGGGAGTGGAAACAAAATACCTCCCGCCCGTATAGCGGCGTGTTACATTGTTTTTGTGCCCGGTATGAAGAAGCCAAACGCGCACTAGATAAAGGTCTTTTACTGGGGATTAATGGCTGTTTTACCTACAAGAAAAACGAATATATCCGTGAGGCAGTTAAAAAAATAGGGCCGCAACATTTGATTTTGGAAACGGATTGCCCGTATTTGTCCCCGCAGGGTAAACGTGGTACCCGCAATGATCCTTCCAACATTCCCTTGATTGCTCAGTTTGTGGCGGATTATTTGAACATGCCGGTGGAAAAACTGGCAGAACTGGCCTTGGAACAAACAAAAAAGTTGTACGGACTACGCTAAATTTGTTATAGTGTGGCAGAGGAGTATTTATGAAAAAATATGGACTTATTGCACTAGGAATTTCTTTACTGTTAATCGGTTGCACCAAGCCGGAAGAAGAGGAGCAAATCCGTACATTTTGGAAAAATCAACTTGCGCAATTGTTTGAGGGGCATGCGCCGCAATATATGAAGCGGCCTATTTTTGGGGGCATGTCGGAAGAAGAGAAAGCGGCTCGTAAAGCAGCTGCCGATGAATTGTTTTCTGTGCAAGCACTTTCCAACCGTGCCATGCAAGAATCTGCAGTACCGGTTCTATTGTTTGTAAACCCGCAACACCCGGCTTGCGCACAATTGATACGGGAAGGTTGGGCAGCTCGTTTTCAGGAACAGTATGGTAAAAAAATTACGCTGACGGAGTATAATGTCTCTACTCCGGAAGGTGCAAACGCGATGCATCAGTTTTTACTGAGTCGTGAACTACCACAAGTGGCTATGCCTACCTTGGTCATCGGGGAAACGATTTTCCAAAATTATCCGTTTGAAGCAGTGGACCCAGTCTTGCAGCCGTTGCTGACCGCTTTACCTGTGTCAAAGGAAGTACAAACAGAGGTAAGGCCCAAACGCCGTTCTAACCCTATGGGGAACAACCAGTATATTGAAATTACGATGGAAGATGGGGCTGACTCGTTCCTAAAATTTAACGTAAAAGTTTCTGCCGAAGATCGTGTTAAAATGCAACAAGCTTTTGAGACGACGCAGCAAGAAAACCAAAAAGCTATTTCGGATATTGGACGGATGTTTGGAACCAGTACCCAAGCCCGGGCCTTTGAAATTGTGTCAAATAATGAACAAAAGTTGCGCAAGACTGTTGCGCTTAGCCGTACGCTAGAGGCTTATCTTACGGCACAAAAACGCATACAGGCCGAACAAGAGCAACAGTTAGCCCAGCTGATGCAGCAAAGTGTCAAAGCAAGTCATAGCCGCAGACGGGCACGATAAAGTTTAGAAAACTATAAAACCCCGGGTTTAGGCCCGGGGTTCAGTATAGATTTAAGCGATGAACAGATTGTTAAAATAATTTTGTGTAGTGATAAAATCAGGTGTCATTCCCGAGGAATGTTGTCGGGAATCTACCACATCCGTTTTTACACAAGCGAGTGTAGGAGCTGATGTTAAATGCCGGAAATAAACAGGCGGGAGATCCCCGATAGGGGCACTCGGGGATGACCCTTTGAGAGTGGGTATGCGTGTGGCAGGTTGTTAAGAAGAGCTTTTAGCCTTAGGCTAGTAGGCAAGGATTTTACCCGTATTGTGAAAAACCCCCGGCTATGCCGGGGGATATTTATTTAACAGGAGTTATAAATTAGTTGGGTTGGAACGGGTTAGCGGCTTCGGCTTCTTGTTTTTGTACGGCCTCGGTCCCCCACGTAACATTATAGTTAATCCCGTCGGCTTCCAAAGTAATTTTCTTCTCAGCCAAGAGCTTGCCCAAAGCCAAATATAACACCGAGCTGGACAAACGGAACGCCACTTTCAACTGCCAAGAAGTCGCCTTCTTATTAGCGGTTAAATAATCCGTCATTTGTTTTACGGCATCGTTAATGTTATCTTGCAAAGGATTCATAGCTACACCCGTTCAATCGCAAACAGCGCATCGCCTTGTTTGACCGGCTTGCCGTTTTCCACGAGGACTTTTTTAATAATACATGGGAAATCCGCGCGCACTTCGTTAAATACTTTCATGGCTTCAATTAAACAAATCACGTCGCCCTTAGCTACTTGGGCCCCTTCTTTTACAAAGGGCGGTGCGCTGGGCGTAGAACCGCGGAAGAAAATACCTGTTAAGGCCGATTTCATTACTTCTTTGTATTGTTCTTGTGCGGAAACGAAATTGGAGGTACCGCCGGCACTTACATTCCCCCCCACATTGACGGGTACGGGGACCATAGCCGGTTTGGCTTTGACCAGGCGCAAATAGAGCCCTTTTTGGTCATACTCAATGGTATCTAACTGATTGGCCTGCATGAAGGCGTAGAGTTGTTTTACGTCCTTTAAAATTGGGGATTCTTTAACGGCCTTTTTGGTGGTTTTAACAGCTTTGGTCTTGGCCGCGGTTTTTTTAGTGGTTGTTTTTTTCATAAATTCCTCACTTCAAAACTGATACTTCTATTTTACATTATTTTGGGTTGTCGGGGCAAACTGTACGATTTTTTATCATAAAAACTGTCATTCCCGAAATTTGTAATCGGGAATCTACAACGCTTGTTGTTATAAAACGGTACCAACAACGGCACGCGTAGAAGATCCCCGATAGAGGCACTCGGGGATGACGATACCTATTCAAACAGAGAGCGTTGCTGTTGCAACGTTTGGGCAATATCATCTAGGCACTCATGTAAATCTCGCGCCAACGTAGCGCGCAAATTATCGCCAAAGGTCTGCGTATATACCGGCCCTGTAACGGGTAAAAGTAAAGCCGTGCCCTTGTTTTCCACGCGTTGTGCGGTGGCGGAAGTGTTCGTCATTTCCACGCGGTTTTGGCGCGAGGCAAAGAGCGCAAACACTTGTTTTTGGGTGCGTGTGTCATAAAGTGTAATCAGTACACGCGTTTCCAATAGGGGCGGCTGCCCGCCGAACCATTGGACGCTGTCCAAACTGTCTGTTTTCCCGTTGAAAACGGTGTAGTTAAGCTGGGCCACATAATCGTATTGTGCGGCGTGTTTGGACGGGTTTACCTCTACCGTATCAAAGAGAGTACCCAAGGCATCCGCCGCGGCGGTCAAAGAGCCGTCTGCTAGGTCTATTTTATAAGAGTGGACGGAATTTTGGGAGTGATAATCCTTAAATACAAATTGTTTTTGGGCAATTTTATCGCTAGCCACCAATACGCGGGCCTGAATTTTTTCTTCGGCCCCCGGTGCGGCGAAGATACCGCGTGGCAACTTATTGTGGTAGGCACACGCGCTTAGTAGCAAGGCGCCCAGCAAGCAGCAAAATAGGCGTATGGTTTTCATACGCCTATTATACTAAATTGCATAAGCTGACTTCATCTCACGCAGTACGTTGCCTTAAGAGATGATGGAAACAAATGGCACAATTCACGGCGTGTTTCCAACGAAGTTTTATACAAATCCGAGTCCAACAATTCTACGGTGCGTTTTACAGTATCATTGTTAAGCCAGTCGTGTTCATAATATTTAGTCCAACGGGTGCTTATGGTGCGTAAATCTTCGTAAGCCTCTAAAACTGTACGTAATCCTTCTTTGGTATTATAAAAAGTATCTGTTTTATCAAGTATCGAACTGGCATTTTTAGAAGCCACGTAGTCAAGTAATCGTAAGTGAGCGGTATCCGTACTCCACTTCATATACATATCAACACTTACCATACCATTTTGGATTCCTTTTTTAAAAGCTTCTAAATCACGTTTGAGTTGTAGACGGATTAATTTATGAACAATGAATCCTTCTTTTTCCGCAACGGTTAATTGTTCAAACGGCAGGTCTGCGCGGTATCTGTAGGCAAAGTCCAAGGTGTGTAGATTCCCTGTTGATAATTTGTGTTGTGCGACAAAATAATCGTAGGACATTTGCAATACGGCACGCGGAGACAAATACTCCGCATTAAATTCCAACCGTTTTAAACGTCTTTCAAGTAAGGTTTCTGCTGCTTTACGTTCTTCTTCAGTAAGCATTAACCCCGTTTGACCGATTTCGGCTGTCTCCAATAAGGTGGGATTTACCACAAAAGCCCCCATTTCAACAGGATCCGCCGCTAACAAATAAGAATCTAATACAACATTGGCAGTTTCTTTCCTGGGGAAACCATATTCATCCAGTTTCACATTATTGGGGTATGTTTCATATTTTTGAGCCAGCTGAGTAAATGACGCTACTTTGCCATTACTTCCCATTACCGTTCTTAAGAAAGGCAACATAGGAACGATAGATAGTGGCGGTTGTTTTTCGGACAAAATTTTTTCAATTTCTTTCCCTAAAAAAGAATCGTGACTTAACTTTTTGCCCGGATTGTTTTTGAGCCACAGGTATACGGCACCGGTTAGTTGTACCGGAGTGATATCCTCAATACGGACAAAAGATTGAGGTACCTGCATATTGGCACGTAGTTGGGCATTTGTTAGAGCCAATTTATCCTGCGGAGTCACTTGTAACCATAAACCACTTTCCAATTTGCGTTGTAACTTGGAATTTATTTCAGCCATTTTTTTGCTTTGAATTGGGGATAAGGAAGTGACTGGTGTGCGCGGTGGAACCGATTTTACCACAGGGGCGGTGCCCGTCAGCGGCGGTTTTTTGCCCAGGACAGTTTTGGCACCTTTTACTATGTTTTTTTGTTGGGCGCACGCCGGAACGACGGCCGCGCTGATAAAAACGAGGGAGAACCCTACCATCATACTGCGTTTAATAAATGTGTTCATACACTTATAGTATAAAGGTTGTAAATTGTTTTGCCAGGGCCAAAAGACCTAGAGCACACTAGGTCTAAGGGCCTATATCATATTGTCATCCCGTACTTGATACGGGATCTCATCCTTGTAAAAAGTGGATGAGATTGCCGACAAAGACACTCGGCAATGACGACTTGTATGGTTAGTGGTGTCATTCCCGAAGGTTGTAATCGGGAATCTACAACGCTTGCAGTTTATAAAACAGCAACGACAACAACGGTTCGTGGAAGATCCCCGAACCCTGCGGGCCGCTAATCTCGGGGATGACCTTTATATGTGCCATAAAAAACCCCGGGCGGTTAGGCCCGGGGTACTTGTTGGAGATAACTTATTTGAGCAAGGCCTTGCGCGACAACCTTACTTTACCGCT
>CACXHA010000108.1 GCA_902767385.1 uncultured Elusimicrobium sp. | reverse complement strand
TTACGTAGACTGTTAGTAAAATTTTGCCGGATGAAATTTCCGGCAACATACCAAGTAAACAACTGCCCCGGGGATCCTCGTCTCCCCCGGGGCACCCAAACTAAAACCCCCGCGTTTAAGCGGGGGTTTTTGGTAGAATTAATGAATTTATTTATCTTCTTCTTTTTTAAATTTAGCAGCCACTTCATCTTTGCGGCGGTTAAATTCTTTAACTACTTTTTCTTTGCCTTCATTGAATTTTTCGCGCGCAGTTTCAAAGTGCTCTTTGGCTTTTTCTTTTAAGTCTTGCGCGTGTTCCAACATCAGTTCTTTGTTATCTTCATAGGTATCGTTGGCCCAACGTTTAAGGCGTTTGCGAGTGGTTTCCCCTTTGTTGGGTGCATATAATAATCCCACCGCGGCTCCTACCACGGCGCCCAGTAAAAATGCAGCTAAACCGGCCCCTGCTGCTCTACAATTGCAGTTGCATTTATCGCACATAAGTCCCCTCCTGTTTTGCTAAATTAGTATATATATTTTACAATATAAGTATAAGCTAAAAACTATTTTTTTACCAGTTTATTTTTAATTAGAGAGGTTTTTTATGCCTAATCCAGCCGCTCCCCGCAACAACGGCCACCAAGAAGCACCGCAGGTGCGCAAACAGACTTTTGACGAAGTCGCTCACACTTTTACAGATGAAGAGGCCCAAGCCGAGGCCAACCGTTGTTTGCATTGTAAAAATGCACGTTGCCAAGCCAACTGCCCGGTAGGGGTCCAAATCCCGGACTTTATTGCTTACGTAAAAGAGGGAAAAATCGGGGAAGCGGTCAGCAAAATTATGGAAACCAGTTTGCTCCCCGCTATTTGCGGACGCGTCTGCCCGCAAGAAAAACATTGTGAGGGCAACTGCGTTTTGAAAGAAAAATTCGGTTCCGTAAATATCGGTATGCTGGAAAGATATACCGCCGATACCGCCCGGAAAAAAGGGCTCTTAAAAACGCCGCAAACCGCACCCAAAACCGGTAAAAAAGTGGTATGTATCGGTTCCGGACCGTCTTCTATTGCAGCCGCTGCCGAACTTGCCCGCGCCGGACACGACGTAACCGTTTTGGAGGCGCTGCACGCCTTTGGCGGAGTTTTACGCTACGGGATACCTTCTTTCCGGTTGCCGCGCGAAGTCATTGACCATGAAATTGAAACAGTCAAGTCCATGGGTGTAAAATTTGTGCCGGACGTATTAGTAGGTGCTACGCAAACGGTGCAAGAGCTTTTGCAGGAATTTGATGCTGTCTATGTGGGTAGTGGCGCGGGACTTCCCACTATGACTGGAATTCCCGGAGAAAATGCCGTTGGCGTGTATAGCGCTAACGAATTTTTAACCCGCATTAACCTCATGCAAGCGTACAAATTTCCGGATACGGATACCCCAATTAAGATTGGCAAACACGTCATTGTGCTAGGGGCCGGAAACAGTGCTATGGACGCGGCGCGCTGTGCTATGCGTTTGGGGCCGGATAGTGTAACTATTGCTTACCGCAGAAGTGCGGCCGAAATGCCCGCCCGCGCAGCCGAAGTGGAACACGCTAAAGAAGAGGGAATTAATTTTGAGTTTTTACTGACTCCCAAAGAAGTGCTTACGGACGAAACCGGGCGCGTAAATGGCCTTAAATTCACCCGCAACGAACTGGGTGAACCGGATGCCAAAGGACGCCGCCGGCCGGTGGAAATACCGGGGAGCGAATTTGTAATGAAAGCCGATACGATTATTGTAGCTATCGGCCAACGCCCCAACCCGATTATTGCTAAAACTACACCTGAGTTAAAAACCACACAGCGCGGTGTACTAGAAATGGACGAAAACGGTAAAACCTCTTTGCCGGGTGTATATGCCGGCGGGGATATTATCCGCGGCGGTGCTACGGTGCTTTTGGCTATGAAAGACGGTATAGAAGCCGCCCGCCGTATTAACGCCTACCTGGAGGGGAAATAAAATGCAGGAAAATATGATTTTAGAACGTGAACAATTAAACGACGTAGTTGTTAAATTTGTAATTTATAAACCTTTGATTGCCAAGTCCGCCAAAGCCGGGCAGTTTGTCATTTTGCGCGGACGGGAAGAGGGGGAACGGGTCCCTGTAACCTTGGTAGATTGGGACGCGCAAAAAGGGACGATTACGGTAATTATTCAAGCCATCGGTAAATCCACTTCTCTGTTTAACAGCCTGCAAAAAGGAGAACAATTTTTAAATGTAGCCGGCCCGTTAGGTACCCCGGTGGAAATTAAAAACTACGGAACGGTAGCCGTGGTAGGTGGCGGTGTGGGGATTGCCGAAGTATATCCCATTGCCCGCGCCTTAAAAGAAGCCGGCAATAAAGTAATTGCGGTGCTGGGGGCGCGCACCAAAGATTTACTTATTTTAGAGCCCGAGATGAACGCCTTGTGCGATAAAACTGTTTCCACGACCGATGACGGCTCTTATGGGCAAAAAGGCATGGTAACCGATGCTATCCAAGCGTTGTACGATAATGGTGAAACTATTAACGCCGGGTTTATTATTGGGCCGATTCCCATGATGAAATTTACTTCGCGTTTAATGGATAAACTGGGTATGGAGCCGCATGCCAGCTTAAACCCCATTATGCTAGACGGAACGGGAATGTGTGGGTGTTGCCGCGTAACGGTGGACGGAAAAGTAAAATTTGCGTGTGTGGACGGGCCGATGTTTCCGTCTAAGACGATTGATTTTGACGAACTTATCCGCCGTACCAGTGAATATAAGCCGTTAGAAAAAGAAAGTTTGGAAAAATACCAGCACGCAAAAGACCACGTCTGTAAGTGCGGATTACATTAAACTTATAAGCCTATAAAAAGGCCCCCTTTTTCGGGGGCCTTTTGTGTGGTATGAGGTTAATGATTGATATTATTTTTCGCCAAAGAGTATCTTTTCCAGTTCTGCTTGCTTTTCCGGATATTTTTCCTGGGCACTCTCAAATAAAGAGATTGCTAGCAGTTGCAACTTGGCTTGTAAATCTTCCAAACGTTTATCATCTGCTGCGGAAGATTTTACATAATCTGTGTAAGCAGATACTACCAACTTTTGTTCCCGCGCGGTAAACACGCCGGGGTAATCTTTATAAGTCTTTTTGAAGTAAGCAATATCTTGCTTGGCTTGTTTCAGGGCGCCATCCCACACCGCCACCTCTGTGAGTATGGCTTCCAATTGTTTATCAAAGCGTTGGTTTAAACGCTTGGAGTCTTGTTCCGAGAACGCCGCCGTTTCAAACTCGTTAGCGTAATTGTCATACAAGCGTATCAATTGTTCCTTGGCTTTTGGCAAGGCGGCAAATCCGTCCGCATACTTAGTTAACATTTGCTGTTTGGCTTTACCGATTTCTTGGCGTTGCTCTTTGAAAAATTTGTCATTAGCTTCGTTTATTTTTTTGTTTTGTTCCATGCGGATATGCATTTGGCGCACCTGGGCGTGGACAAAGTCGGACTGGTGGGCGGTGCGGGCCAAGTAAGCTTTGGTAGCATCGTCCACAAATTTCATACCCAATGCGCGCCCGGTCCCTACGATAACGGCGGTTAAAGAGGCACCGTCTCGTTGCTCACGTAAGTTACCCGTTACGTCCGGATAAGAGTTGTGCATGTCGCGTTGGTTTGATACGTTATCTCCCATGTTAAGTCTTAAAAGTTCATCGGCTTTGGCGCGATTGGGGTCAAAGGCATCGCCGTATTTAGCCAACTCTTTGTTGACGTCTTTTTGTTGTTCGTTAGTTAGCCACCAGTTGAATACCGGGTATGCTCCATAATCCAACCCATACCACGCCGCAAAGAACGCGGTAGTATTTACAAACCGAGTACGCCACAACAAATTTGGCATCATTTTAACACCCAACATGGGGTTGGTTTTGACAGCTTGATAGAAAGTTTCCGTAGGCACATAATCCGGTAGGAAAGTGCGTTTGATTGCAGCGGACAAGTTGCGTGCACGTTGTCCCCAGGATAATTTACCAGCGAGTGTTAACCGACCGCTAGCTGCTTGTTGGGCCTGTACATTCATGGGTTTAAAGAAAGCTTTAAAGGCCTGAATTTTCCATTGACCAGAGACAAAATCACCCATCGTGCTACGGAAACCTGGCAACAGATTAGGAATATCGGCAAGGCCACCTTCCACGGGAGTAAGCCCTATTTTGGCACTGCGCGGTGCAATATAGATGGGCATATTGGCTAAGTCTTCAATAGAGGTATACGGGTTCCCCCAACGGGTTGTGGGCCACCATTTAGTATGTTGTGCAATCATTTCGGGGGTAGGTTTGACTTTGAAAGTCATATTTCCAATTTGAAATAATTCTTCAGGTCCCAAGTCCGTCACCGGAACAAAGATATCCATGGTTTTTTTAAACGATTTTTCCAAACCGTTGATGGCAGATTGTTCAAATTGTACGCGGCGCATGTCCTCAATACCCGTCCAATACGGTTTGAGACGGAGTGATTCTAAAGAGCCGTCCGGCAGTTCAAATTTTAATCTAGACATAGCCTTCTCAATATCTTCCATAGAACGCAAACCCCGTATCGGTTTATCAAACTCCAAGGTGCCCTTGGAAATTTTAAAATTCGGCTCTATGCGGGTAAATTCCAAAGATTTCATTCTTTGCCAAGGTTTCATACCGAACCAGCGTTTAGGATTCCACCAAGAGTATTCTCCTTCCAGTTGGTGCATGGTGCTTACGGTAACCTCTTTTTCTACGGCCGGAATTTCGGTTTCAACAATCTTTTCAACTCCGTCTTCAATCACTGTTTTTGTTTCTACGCGCGCAGGGGTTACTTCCACAGTAGCTTTTATGCCCACTCCTTGTTGTTTTTTTAATTTGAATACAAAGTTATTTTTTCTGGCCCCAGCGCTTATTTCTTGGCCGGCTTGTTTAAACCCATTTTTAACTCCGGAACCTATTTCCCGTCCCATGGATTTGAATCCAGCACGGCCTTGTTGTAAAGCTTGGTTAAAACGGGTTACTTTAGCCTCTTTGATTGCACTTCCAAAAGCTTTACCCGCCCGGGGCAACGCAGCCACCGCCCCGCGCGTTAAGCGGAAGGCAGTTCCTAAGAGTTGGAAAGTTTCTCCACCATAAATGAAGAATAATGTGTTTGCCGTCCACCAAAAGAAATCATCTGCATCTTCTGCGTTTTTCTTGGCGCGGTTGGGTTGGTTTTTCATGGCAATACGGCACGTTGCCGGTTGATGATGTGGGTCTTTCCCTGGCATGGAGATAACTGCGGTGGAAATATCGTAGAAACCGTCATAAATGTAAGCCAGTTTATCGGCGAGGGCCTGCATTTGTTTAGAATCTAACCCGTAATCTTGCACGCCAAAGACGGATTCATTGGTCAGCGGGCAGTATAAGGCCACTACGCGTTGGGCAAACACTTGGCGCAGTTTTTCATCGGGCGTATTTAAGTTAAATGGCGAAAACGTAGCAAAAGCAGGTTGGTTAGCCGTTAAGGTTTGTTCGTTAAACGGACGGTATAACAAGCTGGCAGCTTCTAACGCAAACACGCGGGTAGGAAGCGAGTATTTTTCCGGGTCGGAAAATTCTACGAGCAGATTCAAAACTTGTTTCGTTTTAGCGTCACTCATGGCACTATAGCGCGTATTTTCAAAAATCGTGCTAAAAACCGCATTTAAAATAGGGGCATAATCGCGCTGATAATCCCCGGGCTTGACTTTCCCGTTCCGGTCACGTTCTACGCCCTCATCAAAGATTTTTACAATATCGCGCAGTTGATTAGGAGCATATTCCAAGGTATACGTGGTGGCATATTCAGCCAATAGCTGCAAATTGTAAAATTCGGTAGTACCCTGTTCGGGGTCAGCTCCTTTGGCTTGGCGCAATTCTTGCAGGAACCGGCGTTGGAAATCGGCTAAGTTGCCGTTCTTTTTAACGGCCGCTGCCGCTTGTTTTTGAATAGTGGCCTCGTTAGCTTGTCCGGCACCGGTAGTGAGTGTATTTCTTCTCTCTTCGGGGATAATTCGCACGGCAGCCGGTTTTTTGCGCAACTGACTGGCAATTATTTGCGCTTGGTAATCATCAGCTGGGTCTACTTTCCCTTTGGCTTGGTAAAATTGATTGATTTTTAGTAAAGCCAAGCGTAAGGTACCTACCGCTATGGTTTTTTGCAAAGAATCTTTTGTAATTGACTCTTGCAATTTTAAGCGCGCAACGGACGTAGGGTCTTTTTTAGGGTTAGCCGTGTAAGATGGAGTAGAAAACCCTAAAAGCATCATACGATATAACAAGCGCGATTCAATTTCCGGTAACATACCGTAAAACTCGGTTAAATCTTGGTCTTGAAGCGTGGCCAGTTGAGAAGCTGTATTGCCGATAATTTCTGTGGCATAGGTGGAAGTAAGCAAATCATTTTTTTCAACGGCCGGATTCATTGGGTCTGCATAATCAATTAGTTTATCAAAAGAGATTTCGTCGTTTGCCACTTTGCTCAAAAAGTTTTTGGCGTTAGAGGGACCTAGCGGGATTGCCATGGCTGGGCGAACGACTCGGGTAGAACCGCTTACTTGCGTTCCGTCCCGTTTGATTTTTTGTTCCACACGCTGTGCTTGATTTTCGCGAGCTTGCTGATCGGCCTGGGCAAACATTTTGTTGTGTTCATTGCGTGTGGCCGTGTCTGCTTTGGCAAAGGAATAACCGGGTGTATTTTGTTTTTCGGCTTGGTTTACGCGTTTTTCCACGCGTTTTTCTAAAGAAGAATTACGGCGGCGCGACGTTTGCCCCCACCCCAAAGAGGGGGTTAAACAATTGACCAAAAACACGAACACCATAACACGACACAAAAAAGAGTTCATAAAATGGCTCCTCTGCTTCTATATTGAAAGTATAAGAGGGGTTTATGTAAATTTCAAGTAGGACATTAGGCCTACTCACAACTAGGTCTAAAGACCCAGATTATTTTTCTGTCTTGGTGACTAGCGCTTCCACCAGTTTTTGGCGGCGGAATTTGCGGGTTTCTAGGAGTAAACCGTCGGCAGAGAGTTTTTCGTTTTTGGTGGGACTATGCCCCAGTTTTTCGGTTACCCATTGTATGACCGTTTGGGTGGGGGATAAAGTAGCTGGAACGGGTAGGTCAGCAGCCGCAAACACATCGGCTATTTTGGCATTTGCACTGACAACAATTGACTCCCCGAACGGGCGGATATAAGCAGCTGAAAAATCATACTCATCTTCAATTTCGCCCACTAATTCTTCAAAAATATCTTCCAATGTCAAAATACCGGTAATTGTGCTTTCGTCTGTTACCAGACAAATGTGCTGTTTGGTTTTCATAAGTTGCTGCAAGGCGGAAGAAATTAAGGTGTCTTGTTCTAACTTAATAATGGGGCGCATAATGGAACGGGTGGACGTGTGTGCACTGCTAGACGTTTTGGTAGAAGAGAAAATATCTTTAAAGTTAAGGTAGCCAATAATGCTTTGGGGGTCTTGCGGGTTTTCCAGTACCGGGAAACGGGTGTGCATATCTAAGTGTGCTTTTAGGAAAGTTTCAGCAATAGAATCATTGGCATACAAAAAATAGACCTGTTCCAAGGGAACCTGTATTTCCTGGATGGTACGCACGCAAAATTGGGCACTGGCCAGTACTATTTTTTCTTCCGCTTGGCTAAATAAACGCGAAGAAGAAGCAATGGCTGCGGCGGTACGCAAATCGGCATAAGCGGCTTTTTTTGCAGTTTTAGGGTCCTGGGTTACCGCAGGTGCTTTATAGGTGCAAAAACGGACAATTCTTTCAATTACAGTAACCAAGGGGCGTAGTAAACTATACACTACGCGCATAATAGGGGATAGTTTGAGTACGACCCACTCTTTATTTTTAATGGCGTATGTTTTGGGAACTAATTCGGAAAATATAATAATGGCAAAGCTAAGAGGTAGCACCACGCAAGCAATAGAAATGGCATGCGCTAAAGGCCCTGTAATGCCCCATTGTGCCAAGAAAGGTTTTAAAAAATTATCCGCTCCGGCTCCACCCATAGCCGCTGCTATGGCACCCACTAAGGTAATGCCGATTTGTACTACTGCCAAACTGCCTTCCAAGTGATCTTTCATAAACAGGGCCGCTTGAGCTCCGGAAAGATTCTCTTGAAATAAGACTGCTACCTTCGTGCGTGAAATAGATGCCAACGCCATTTCGTAGGCGGATAAAAGGGCGTTTAACGCTAACATCAAAAGAATAATTAAAATCGTCATTTTCTATATAGTAGCATTTTTTATGTTTTTACTTGGTTTTTTCTGTATTGTTTTTGTTATAATAGAGGTAGAGTACCCCGGCTGGGTATTTTCTATTCTTATTTGTTGCAGATTATTATAGGAGAAATTATGTCAGACCGCTTCGCTGCTGCTACCCAAATTTTAAAAGAATTTGGCAAAGACAGCGCCAAACTTATTCCCATTTTGCAAAAAGTGCAAGATGCTTATGGTTTCCTACCTGAAGATGTAATGCGTTATATTGCTAACGAGCTTGAAATCTCGCCTGCCCGCGTATTTGGTGTGGCGACTTTTTTTGCTCACTTCGCCATCACTCCCAAAGGCAAACATATCGTGCGGGTATGCAACGGTACGGCTTGCCACGTAAAAGGTTCGGCGGCTGTGATTAATATGGTGCGCGAAGTGTTGAAACTAAAACCCGGGCAGGATACTACAGAAGATGGTTTGTTTACCTTAGAGTGTGTCTCTTGTTTAGGTGCGTGCGGTTTGGCCCCCGTTATGGTAATGGATGAAACGGTCCATGGTCAAATTACTGCCGAAAAAGCATCCCAAATTATTGACGAAGTACGCAAACAGGAGGCCGCCCATGCCTAAGCAAGAAATTGAAAAGATTGCCAAAGATTATAATGACGCTTACAAAAAAATTACCGGCCGCGTGGTGATTTGCGGTGGTACCGGTTGTATTGCCGGCGGTTCTTTAAAAGTGTATGAAGCGTTTCAAAAAGAAATGGAGAAACGCAAAGTTGGTTTTTGTCTGCAAATCACCAAAGACTGCCATGAAAATTACTTAAGTTTAAGCGGTTGCCGCGGATTTTGTGCCATGGGGCCGCTAGTAAGTGTGGGTGATATTTTCTACACCAAAGTAAAACCGGAAGATGTGGCTGAAATTGTAGAAAAAACGGTCCTTAAAGGGGAAGTAATTGACCGTTTGCTTTACCACAACCCGGCTACCGGTAAAACCTCTAAAACCATTGAAGATATTCCGTTTTATGCCAAGCAAGAACGCATTTTATTGCATGATTGCGGGCGCATCAACCCGGAGGATATTAACGAATATATCGCTCACGGCGGTTATGCCCAAGCCAAACGCGTTTATACGCAAATGACACCCGAAGAAGTATGCAAAGAAATGACCGAATCGGGTTTGCGCGGACGTGGAGGTGCAGGGTTTCCCACCGGTAAAAAATGGGAATTTACCCGCATTGAACCCGGTGAGAAGAAATACGTCATTTGCAACGCGGACGAAGGCGACCCGGGTGCATTTATGGACCGCTCGGTCATGGAAGGTAACCCTAACGCGGTGTTGGAAGGGATGATGATTGCCGCGCGCGCCATTGGGGCAAATGAAGGATATGTGTATGTGCGTATGGAATATCCGTTAGCCATTAAACGTATCCGCAAAGCCATTGAACAAGCCGAAGAAAAAGGACTCTTAGGCAAAAACATTTTTGGCAGTGGTCTTGACTTTAAAATCAATGTAATGGAAGGCGCCGGAGCCTTTGTGTGCGGCGAAGAAACCGCTTTAATTGCTTCTGTGGAAGGTAAACGCGGTATGCCGCGCGTAAAACCGCCTTTCCCCAGTCATAGCGGTTTATTTGGTAAACCCACCGTTATTAACAATGTAGAAACGTTGGCGACGGTAGCTAAAGTATTTGAAATGGGAGCCAAGGAGTTTAAGAAAATTGGTACGCTTTCCAGTCCCGGTACCAAAACGTTTGCTGTAACTGGGCATATTGCCAATACGGGGCTAGTGGAAGTGCCTATGGGAACGACCTTGCGCCAAGTAATTAATGACGTGGCCGGCGGTACCACTGAAGATAACGGTACCGTTAACAAAGAGGCCTTTAAGGCGGCGCAAATTGGTGGTCCTTCGGGCGGTTGTTTAACCAAAGAACATTTGGACGTTCCGCTGGATTATGATTCTTTAAAAGCCGCGGGTGCCATGGTAGGTTCCGGCGGACTTGTGGTAATGAACCAACATACGTGTATGGTAAACGTGGCGCGTTTCTTCTTGGAATTTACGCAACGTGAATCCTGCGGGAAATGTGTTCCCTGCCGCGAAGGAACCGAGCAAATGCTTTCTATGCTTAACGATATTGTAGAAGGCCGCGGTACTTTAAAAACTTTAGAAAACTTGGAAGATTTAGCCAAGGCCGTACAAAAAGCTTCTTTGTGCGCGTTAGGCAAAACGGCACCCAACCCGGTGCTTTCTACCTTAAAACACTTCCGCGACGAATATATTGCCCACGTGGTAGATAAACGCTGCCCGGCCGGTGTATGTAAGGCGCTTGCCCGCTACGAAATTGACCCAGCCAAATGCAAAGGTTGCGGTATGTGCAAACGGGCGTGCCCGGTGCAAGCCATTAGCGGTAACGTGGGTAAACCCCACCAAATTGACCCCAAGAAATGTGTGAAATGCGGCAGCTGCAAAGCTACCTGTAAATTTGGCGCGGTCAGCGTGAGCGCGTAGGAGATTTGTATGGAAAAAGAACAATTTGTAACTATTGAAGGAAAAAGAGTACCGATTGAGGGTGAGCGCAATTTGTTGGAACTCATCCGCAAAGCTAACTTTAACATTGTTACGTTCTGCTACCACCCGGAACTGGCCGTTTATGGTGCGTGCCGGTTGTGCTTAGTAGAAGTGGAAGGCATGGGCATTGTGGCTTCGTGTACGGTAGCTCCCAAAGATGGAATGAAAGTGCGCGTAAATAGTGACGAAATCCGCCACTTGCGCCGCATTAACTTGGAACTCTTGCTTTCGTCCGGTAATCACAACTGTACGCTTTGTTCCAAATCCGGCAACTGCAAACTGCAGAAGCTGGCTAAGGATATGGACGTAACGGAAATCCGCTTTAAATCCAAAAAAATTGACAGCCACAAAGATTCTACTTCTGCCGCTTTAGTGCGTGACCACAGCAAGTGTATTTTGTGTGGTAACTGTGTACGTATTTGCAACGAAGTACAAGGCATTGGGGCTATTGACTTTGCGTTCCGCGGATTTCGCTCCAAAATTGCGACCGCATTTAACAAAGAGCTTGGACAAAGCCACGAGTGTGTATCCTGCGGACAATGTGCGCGCGTGTGCCCGACGGGTGCGCTAATGCCCAACTCGCAAGAAATTGAAAAAGTATTTGAAGCCATTAATAACCCTAAGAAGAAAGTAGCTGTACATATTGCCCCTGCGGTGCGTGTGGGGTTAGGTGAAATCTTCGGCTTGCCGCAAGGCCAAAATGTAGATGGTAAAATTGCCGCTGCCTTGCGCATGTTGGGTTTTGACTATGTGTACGATACGGCTTTCTCTGCTGATTTGACCATTGTAGAAGAAGCCAGCGAGTTTTTAGAGCGCTTTACCAAAGGCGTGAACTTGCCGCAACTGACCAGTTGCTGTCCGGCGTGGGTCAACTATGTGGAAAAATATGCGCCCGAGTTTTTGCCCAACTTATCTACGGCACGTTCCCCGATGCAGATGATGGGGCCCGTCATCAAGGCGGACTTTGAACAACGCGGCGGCAAGCGTGAAGATTTGGTAGTGGTAGCTATTATGCCGTGCTCGGCCAAAAAGTACGAAGCGACCCGCGAAGAGTTTTCTGTCAATGGTAACCCGGATACGGATTACGTAGTTACTACGGTGGGTCTAGCCCGTATGATTAAAGAGGCCGGTATTGACTTTGTCAATTTGGAAAACGAGTGGTTTGATATGCCCTTTGGCACTAAAACCGGTGCCGGGGTCATCTTTGGGGCGTCCGGCGGTGTGATGGAAGCGGCTTTACGCTTTGCGCTGGCCGAATTAGACCCTGAAAATGCGCGTAGCGTAAAATTTACCAGTTTGCGTGAAAGCAGTGTTTTTAAAGAAAAAACCATTAAAATTGGCGACAAAGAAATCCGCGTAGCCGTAGTGAGCGGACTTAAAAACGCCCGCAAACTCTTGGACGACATTAAAGCCGGTAAAAATAAATACGACTTTATTGAAGTCATGTCCTGCCAAGGCGGATGTGTGGCTGGTGCCGGTCAACCGCAATTTGACGGTTGGGCCCCGCGCAAACGCCGCGCCGAGGGCTTGTATCAAGAAGATACTGAACTGGCTTATAAATCTCAGGATAACAGCGGTGTCATGGCCTTGTATGGGCGTATTTTTGATAAGATTGGTGGCAAAAAAGCGCACCAACTCTTGCATACGCACTATACCGACCGCAAGGACCGCACAGGCCAAAAAGCCGGCAAATAAAGCCTTGCCCTAAATTGAAAATACCCCCGAAACTTTGCGTTTCGGGGGTATTTTTACCACGTTATTTTATTTTTTATTTCGTCTTAAATATACTTGGGCTGCTTGCGTAATACGGAAAAAGAAAGGTTGTTTGCAGTAGTATCGGTCATCTAAAGATACCAAACCGTCAAACCCAGCTTGGGCTAGCTGACGGGCATATTTTTCGGTTTCTAAGTAAGAAGTCAATGCGATAATTCCGCCGCTGTAACCGTTTTCACGCAAGCGCCGGGCTACATAATATCCATTATTTTCACCCAGTTGGATGTCGGTAAATATTACGTCAGGACGTACGCCGGCATATTGCATCCAAAGTAAAAACTGCATGGCATCTCCCTGGGTATGCAGAGTCGCCCCCGGAAAAAGAACCCCAATGTCGGCCAAGTGCTCAAAGTGTTCTAGGAGGGATTTGTCGTCATTGATAATCACAATGTGTTTGTCTTCCAAATCTACGGCCGGCTCCGGTAAAGAAGTTTGCGGATAAAGTAAAAAATCTTTCAAGTTAAACGGGGTTATGTAAGGTTTTGTAAGTGTGGGCAAAGTGGGTACCAAGAATGGGTCTACCATCCAAACCCCATAACGTAAATATTCCAGGGCATATTTCAAGGAGGCATCTTTTTGGGTATTTAAGTATAGAGCAAGAATTTGATTATAAAGAGGGAGTATTTTATCTAGCCAAAAGCGTTTTTCCTGTACGGGGATTTCCCGCGCTTCCACTGGGATAGATTGATAATACAAAAAGGGAGATGAATCTTTTTTAAATTGGTCAAAATCCGCCAATATTTGGTGGTAACGAGCTAGCCAATCTTTTTCTTGTGCGGGGCTTAAAATAAGTTCTTTCTGTAAAACAGGTCGTTGAGGTATGGCAGGGGTAGGACTCAAAATAAATTTAGAAATGGCATGCGGTTCCCGCGAGGTGGAAAATTGGGTACGCACCAAGGTGCGCTCTAAATTTTGTTGCAAGCGGTTGGGCCGTTCTATATTGCGTAGTAAGCTTAAAAATCCCTTTTTGGGTTGGGCGGAAGCTTCCAAAGGGATACATAGGCACAGCAAGCAAATCCATTTCTTCATATTCATAGTATAGCAATCCACCCATCACAAGTACCAGGGTCTTAAGACCTAGAGTCTGGTGGGCCCTGGTGGTTAGACTGTCAGTAATTGGTTTATTTTTTAATTTGAGTAACGGCTTGCAGTATCGGGGCCAGTTGAGCCAAATGGAGGCCTTCAATGCCTCCCCGGTCAGCAGCTGCAGCTAGAGCGGGGTTTAACGGTAAGCGAGCGGTAGCCGAAATACCAAACTTTTTAGCCATTTCTTCGACGCGGCTTTTACCAAAAATATCGTGTGTTTTGCCACAATCGGTACAGGTAAAGTAACTCATATTTTCCACCAGGGCAGTAAGCGGCAAATTCATCGTGCGGGCCATATTGACGGCTTTTTCCACAATCATACCCACTAATTCCTGTGGGCTGGTTACAAATACAATGCCGTCCACCGGTAAACTTTGGAAAACGGTCAACGTGGTATCCCCGGTACCGGGCGGCATATCTACAAACAAAATGTCCACATTGTCCCATACCACTTCCGTCCAAAATTGAGTTACGGTACCGGTAATAAGCGGTCCACGCCAAATAACGGGGTCGGTTTCATTGTCCAGTAATAAATTTAAGGACATCAGTTGTACTCCGCTAGCAGTACGGACCGGATATACGCCGCTTTGATCGCCTTGAGCACGTTCGTATACACCAAACATTTTAGGGATAGAAGGACCGGTAATATCGGCATCTAATACCCCGGCTTGTAACCCTGTTTTTTGGGCCGCAGCTGCTAAAAGTGCGGTAACCATGGATTTACCTACCCCGCCTTTTCCACTACAAACGGCAATTACACGTTGTACGCGGGCGTGCGGGTTTAATTTAGCTAGTAAGCTTTGCGGTTCTTTACGTTCCCCGCAGTTTTGGCCACAGGAACTGCAATCGTGGGTACATTCGGGCATAATTATACTCCTTCAAATGGCTTTTTTATATTTTACAAAATCTAATCCATTAAACGGCGGGTACAAAGAAAGATGTATGCGCATAATTAAAAAAGGCCTAAATTATAGTAGTTTAAAAAAAGAAACCCCTAAAACTTAAAAGTTCTAGGGACCTAATATGGGGTGGATGACGAGATTTGAACCCGCGACCTCCGGTTCCACAGACCGGCGCTCTAACCAGCTGA
>CACXHA010000107.1 GCA_902767385.1 uncultured Elusimicrobium sp. | reverse complement strand
TTTAAATGGAGCGGGCGAAGAGAATCGAACTCTCGTCTCAACCTTGGCAAGGTCGCGTTCTACCATTGAACCACGCCCGCAAAAATCAGCTTAACTACCCATATAGTATAGCACATTTGAGGCCGGTGCACAAGAGCTATTTCGTCTTTGTCTAGCGCGTTGCTCCCAAGAGTTGGGGGGCAATTGTCTTTAGATAAGTATTTTCTTGTACGGCTTGGCGAACCCCGGGATTTTGGCGCAAAGTGCTTAAAACGGGACTGGCGTTGATGAGTTGGACGGCTTCCTGCGGATGATCCCGGTAGTATTTGACGGCTTTGCTAATAAGCAGTTGGCTCATGAGCCGGCTGGAGGCGATTTTGCGGACCATATCCGGATTGGCAAGCACTTGTTGGACTACGTCACTTTCAAAAAATTCGGTTAAAGAGGGCGTATCTTGCGCCAAAGCGGCTAAGAGTTGCGGGTCTTCCAGCAGCGGAGCAACATCGGCGCGCGCTGCAAAGGAATCGGCCACCTCTTTGCGGTTAAGTAAATAGCGCATCAGGTCTGCGTCCTTTAAGTTGGCGGCAAAGTTTTCGGTTAGTGCCCAAGGTGCCATGCCGATAATTCCGTAATTTTTTGGGGTGATAGACTGGTAATTAAAACGGTTGATAATCGGCAACGTAGTACCTAATTCATCAACGGCCACGTTGCGGTCTTGTCCTTCTTGTACTTGCACGTAAGTAATACCTACCGAAGGATTAAAATCTGTATCGGCGGTAAGGCCTTGCAATGCTTTAGGGTCTAATGCGGCGCTAATGTTCTCTGCACGGGATTTGGCATTTAACATGACTAGCCACACCAAGGCGGCTACAACCAGTACTCCCAGTGCAATCATTACGGCTAACGGGTTTACCAAAGTAGAAGATTTTTTGCCCTCGTTTTGCTGTATTTGGGTAGCAGCGGTGGAGGTTTGGGTAGCTTTGGCGTTGTACTTTTGCGGGTTGCGTAAACGGTCTATAATTTCTTCTGTTTTCATGGTTAGGGACCTGCCAAATCAAGTATAATTTATTATATGAAATCTATAGCAAAAGAGGAAAGATATGCAAAAAACTATTTTTTACCATGATACCGATTGCGGAAACGTGGTGTATTATGGAAATTATTTAAAATATTTTGAAGAAGCACGTACTTTATACATGGCGCAAAAAGGGTTTTCGGTACCGGCGCTCATGCAAGAAGGGAAATTTTTTGTGGTGGCTCGGCAAGAAGTGGAATATAAGTATCCGGTACGCTACGCTGATGTAATTACCGTAGAAACGAACGTGGTGGAAATTTCGGACATTAAAATTGTGTTTGCAAACACAATCACAAACCAAAACGGACGTTTATGCACCAAAGGGAAGACTACCTTGGTATGTGTAGACAAAAACGGAGTTCCTACGTCTATGGGCCCCTCTGTAAAAGCAGCCATGACCCCGGCTCTATAAATGGAACTATAAACAACACAAGGCGGAACGGAAGTTCCGCCTTGTTTTTTAGGTAAATTAAAGAAGAAGTCTATTTAGAGAAATCTAATGCGGTGGGAAGTAATACTTCTTGCATGGTAGATAAAGCAAAAGAATCGGTCATTCCGGCAATATAATCGGCAATGGCAGTATCAATTTCTTGGGCATTTTCTTGGTAGAAATTTTTCATGGACTTTAAATAATTTCCAAACCCACGTGCCGCTTGTTGAGCTTCGCAAGCGTAGGCATCATAATTAAACCCATGACGGACAAATTGATTTTGGAAAAAATCAAACAAATCACGAATTGCTTTGGCGACAATTTCCTTGCGGCGCAACATATCTTCGTTGCAATAAATGCGTTGGTAATTAAAATCGCGCAATTGAGAAATGAGGTCAAATTTATCGTCGGAAAATCCAATGAAATCTTTATCCTTGGAGTGGTCAATTAAATCCAGCGTGAGGGTATTGATGATTTCTCCGTTGGAAGAGCCAACCTCCTTGCGTATAGTTTGTGGAATATCTTCTTTGGTAATTAGCTCCGCCTTAATGGCGTCTTCAATATCGCGCCCGAAATAGGCAATTTTATCGGCCAAGCGGACAATACACCCTTCGTAAGTGGAGGGCATTTGACGCCGTCCGATAATAGATTCCAAATCGTTCGGCGTTTTGCCGGGACGCAGCGCATTGTTTTGAAAATCTTCCCCACAATGGCAAATAATCCCGTCTTTAACGGCAAAGGTTAAATTGAGCCCTTCGCCGTAGTTGGCAATATGTTCTACTACGCGGTAACTGTTGAGTTCGTGCAAAAAGCGTTTACCGGACGGTTTTAAACAAGCGTCGATGGCGCGCTCTCCCTCGTGGCCAAAGGGGGCGTGCCCAATGTCGTGCCCTAATCCCACGGCATAGGCCAGGTCTTCACTAAGTTGCCAATTTCTGCTTTTATTTAGCCCGCGGCAAATAGTGGCTGCTATCGTAGCTACGTGCAGGACGTGTTCAATACGGGTACAAATATGGTCATTTTTAGGGGCAAAGAAAACTTGCGCTTTGTGTTTAAGACGGCGAAATGGCAAAGAATGGATGATTTTGGTTTGATCCCGAAAATATTCATCACGCAAATCCGGTGTATGGGGATGGGAACGTTTTAAATAAATTTCATCCGAAAACGGGTTTTTTATCATAAAATTATGATACCATAATAGAAGATAAACGTGTAAAGGAGTTTTTATGAAAGCAGTAGTTTTCCCGGGAAGTTTTGATCCGGTCACAAACGGACATTTGGATTTAATTCGGCGTGCGTGTGCCATTTTTGGAGAAGTAGTGGTGTTGGTGTTGCCTAATGCAGCTAAAAAAACACGTTTTAGCTTGCAAGAGCGGGTAAACTTTTTGAAAGAAGCTTTAGCCCAAGATAAAAATGTGAGAGTAGAAGGTAGCGAAGGTCTTTTGGTAGAGTACATGAAGAAAAATGGGTATACAACCGTAGTGCGTGGAGTGAGAAATGCGCACGATTGGAACCCGGAACGGACGAACGTTTACTTTAATAAGCAACTATACCCGGAACTGGAAACGGTGTTTTTGCCAGCGGACGAAGCGTACCAGTTTATCAGTTCTACGGCTATAAAAGAAGCTGCCGCCAGCGGGGTAGATGTTTCCCCCTGGGTACCGGAACGGGTGGCAAAAGAACTGAAAAACTAGCATTTTTAAAAGACCGGTTATAAAAAAAGGACCTATATGTAAAATAGGTCCTTTTTCTTTTGCGCAGCAGCTTTAAATTTCATAATATATGAGTGGAGAAGGTTAAATTGTTATGTACCAGTGCAACACCACTCAATTTGCGTGTTTGTGCTCCGCCCGGCGAGAAAATTCGCTAACGCCGCGGGTCGGGTTCCTTTTTTCTATTTTCCTTTCTTTATTTTCCCAACATTTTAAAAATAAGCAAACAACCACCTATAGTATATATCTGCAGTGCATTGAATTATTGGATTTATATAGGGCCAAAAGATACTTTAAAATAGGACTTTTGGCCCTGTTTTTTTGCTGTTTAAATTGCGATTATATATATAAGAGAGGAAAATTATATGCGTAAGTTGCTTTCGCTTGTGCTGAGCGTAAGTATTTTAGCAAGTAGTATTACACCGGCTATGGGGCAAACTCTGGCCGGCCGTAATGCTGTAAAAGGTGTGCGTAAGGCGGTTACTTTGGCCGATAAACGCGCGCTTACTAAATTAAATCAAGATGTTGTCCGCCGAGTGGCAGCGGCACAAGTGCGTGTTTTGCCCACGAGCATTTTACAAACCCGCATTTTACAAGGTAACGTAAAGGGTTTAGCTGGTGAAATTTTAAAACGGCCGGTAGCGGTACGTGCCCCGATTCTTCGCAATGAATTTGTAAACCTCTCTTTAATTCCGGGTGCAATAACGGCAGCGCAACGTGCGCAAGCAGTCAAAGCATATCAAATCCAATTAAAAAACGCCAAAGAAGCTCTCGAATTTGCGCAAACAGATTTGGACTCTTTCTTGACCTATGCTAAAGAAAACCTAACGGATGAAAGAGTACTTGCCATTCAAGGGGTACTGGCAGATGCCTCGGCTTTGGGGTTAGTGGGAACAAGAGAAAATGCCCCGATTCTTTTGGATTTTTATAACCAGGCACAGGGGACGGTGTTTGAAGAAGTGGCTGCGGTTGTTACCGCGCGCGGGCTACTACGTATGCAGGCGTATGAAGAACTGGAAAACTGGCTCAATGAGTTGGAGCCCAAAGATATATTAGGAGGGGTCATTTCATACATTGCGCAACGCCAATTACCCATTGCTGTGAAGCCTGCCGATTTAAATTTGCTTCCCGCCGCTGTTAATAAAAAATTAGCCGATTTCTTAAAAATTAGTTTTGAACCCAACCGTTTACATGCTGACCCTTCTATGGCAGCGACCAACCAATGGGTATCTTTAGAGGGGCCGCGTGTAGTATCCTCAGTACAAGCGACCTTGGAGAAAGAAACAGTTCCTCAACAAACTGCTAAGACTCCAGCGAAAGGGAGAGCAGTTCCGACCTTGGCGAAAGAATCTTCTTCCAAGCGAATGAATAATATCCAAAAATTATTAAAACGAGGAGAAGAATTTGATCGCAAAACCTTCCCGGTGGAGGTTATGGACGTAGCGGGCCAGGCTCAAGAAGTGCCGGTAACCTTTAGCATTGGGGATAGTTTGTCCGCAGAAGGGTATGACCATGTGGTTTTCCGCGAAGACCCCGGCTTTGAAAACAAATATATTATTGAATTACACGACCATGGCAAGGAACCGATTAAGATGGGGCATTTCTACATGGCCCTGTACAATAATGACGTGGGAGCACTTGTAAAGGCTGCTCAAAAAGCAGGGATTAAATTACATTTAAAATTAGAACATACGGCCAATGTAAACTACGAAACGATTACCAAGCCAGTGTATGATAAAGACGGAAATATTCTCCCGCTAGAAGTGAGTGTACAACTAGGCAAACCGCTTTGGGCGCGCGAACTTAACCAAGCTTTTGTCCACTGGATTGAAGACAGTATGGGGATGACGGTAAATTATCCTCAAAATATTTTAAGAGAGGCCAAATTGGTGCTTCGCAATAACGGTGAATTATGGATGCAGCTGGAAGGCAGCAAAACCTTGACGCCACTTCCTCAAGAATATTATGTGCGCTTGCCCAAGCACCAAATTCAAAACATAGTTAGCTTGTTACCTGCGGTAGAAAAAGGGCAATCTTTTAACATTATTCTTTCCCCTACTTCCAACCGCGTAAATATGGTGGCGCGCGATGCTTCACTCACTAACGTCAGCTTAGGAAAAACGATGGGAAGTGTGGTGAACCATTCGTTGGGGATGGGGGAAGCCAATGCCAAAGCTCTCATGATGTCCATTAATTACGTCATGCCAGGATTTGCCTCACTAATGACCCCGGCTCTTAAAAAATACGGCGAAAAGAATTTGTTAACACTATCGTTGGGTATGTCCGTCGGGGCGGGTGTTTTGGCTACGTTAGGCGGATTTAATGGATTTGTAGAAGGGGTTACGCTGGGCCCGGTGCAAAAGGGATTGTTTATTGGAGCCCTGCTTCTAATGAGTGGGGCCAGCATTATTAAACAATTAGTTTCCAATATGCTCATCCGTGCCAACCGTGGCGAAGTGGTGCTTACTTCTACCGAAAAGAAAGCTGCCCAAGCCACTGTCCAAGAACATCCTACCGTTCAAGGCAGTGCCCTAATTGCTAAACGATTTAAAGAATTTTTTACTAAAAAATCGGAGATGTCTTTACGGGATTTGGTGCTTTACAATAAAGGTTTTGTATACAAAAACGTGGGTACGCTCTTATTCTTGGCCTCTCCGTTCTTAATTGAATATGGCACATTGGGGCTTACCGGAATTGATTTGGGGATTGACTATTCGGCTAGCTTTCCGCTTTACGCAGGGTATAGCTCTTACGTTATGTGGAAAGTGTTACGTTCTAAACTGCGTGATGCCTATACCGCTAAAAACTTACTGCAAAGCCAACAAATGCTTTCCAATATGTTAAAAAGCGGTGCCAAAGCATTGGCTGGACAAGATGTGACTAAAACAACGATTGATGATGTGGCACGTTCATTTAAAGATTCGTTAGATGCCTTGGTATTCGCCCATATTAAAGTAAATCCTACGCAGCAAAAGAAACAATTTTATCAGGAAGCTAAGGAACATATTTTGGCGGATTTGGAAAGTGGTTTAAAGAAAGGACATCGTGTACCAGCTGCGCAAGCCCACGAACTAGTAGAAAAGGTAAGCGCTTCTATTAAAGTGCAGGAAAATAACTTGGGCAATATGCGCAAGATGTTAAAGGCACCGAGGGTCGGTGCATTGGCTACGGCTATGACGCTGGCGACGGTACATGAATTTGTGATTTCCAGTTCTTTCGCAGGTACCATGAAAGATTTAATCAGCCAGGGAGAACTAGCCAACTTCTTAATGGCAACTTCGTTATATGTGCCGCTCATTATTGGCCGTTTAGGTGGCAATTGGATTAGCCGCCGTATTAGTCCTGATACCATGTATCTCTTCTGCTCGGGTCTATCGGCTTTGGGTACAGGGATCATGGCTATGGCGGGAACGAGTGTGCCTCTAGCGATTACTGGGGCTGCCATTGCCAGTTTAGGGGTAGGGAACTTCTTTACCCAAATGTACGATTATATTATGAATAAATATCCCAAACAAAACCGCGAGATTTCTTCTATCTTAGCGCTTACTATGGGGGTAGCTGGTGTGGGGGCCGTTCCGGCCGGTTATATCACAGCACAAACCATGGGAGCCCCGCTGGATTTGTGGTACGCTGGGGCCGCTTTATTAGCTAGCTTGGTCTTAACCCCTGGGATGATGAAAAATTCTTCTATTATCAAAGGAGTTAAACAGATTGTTGGCCAACCCTGGAAAAAACTTAAAAACAATGTGAAAAAATGGTTTAACCTCGGGGGAAATGTACCGCCTGCGGCAGAAGTTCCGGCAAATTAATTCCAAACACATATAAAAAACGCCCGGTAAAAATGGGCGTTTTTTGTTTAGTCTTACAAATTAAAACAATTTGTTTAGTAAACGGTCAAAATGATTTTTAGGTAGTTGTAATCCGGGCGCAAGGGTGCGTCCTCCTTTAGAGCCATGAAAATCTGATCCGGCCGTTGCAAAAAGGCCATAGCGGTCGGCCAAATACAGCAACTCTTGGCGCATGGCAAAACTGTGTGCCGGATAAAACACTTCTATACCGTCAAGGCCAGCTTCTACCCAGGTGGGGAAATCCCAATGATTACTTACCAACCCGGGGTGCGCGATAACGGCCAATCCGCCTGCTTTTTTAATATGTTTAATGGCCTCTACTGCGCTTACACCAATAGCAGGCACATATCCCGGCTGCCCCTCTAATAAATACTTACGGAATGCTACCTGACGGGAAGGAGCATATCCTTTGGCCCGTAAAGCATCGGCTACGTGTGCGCGCGAGATGGTGTTGGCGGCACGAGAAAACACATCTTCCTCACTAATTTCTATGCCGGCGGTCTGTAATTGGGCGATTACTTTTTTGATCCGGCCTTGCCGGGCTATTCGGTTGCTTGTCAAAAATGTTTGAAATTCCGGATTTGTTACGTCTATATTGTATCCGGTAAAATGCAGGTGATCATGGTCGCGGGTGCTGATTTCTACCCCCGGCACAAAGCGCAATTTACGCTCCTGCGCTAAAGCGGCGGACCGGGCAACGCCGTTGGTCGTATCATGATCGGTGAGCGAGAAGATTTGCACGCCTCGTTTTAAGGCAGCATGCACCACCTCTTCGGGCGTACAAGTACCATCCGAAAACGTAGAATGCGTGTGCAAATCTACTACGGGCATAAGTTAGACGCGTTCTACGGCCGTTACACCGGGAACTATTTCTTTAATGCGACGTTCTACAACAGCTTGCAGGGTCATTTGGGCGTGTGGGCAACTGCCACAATGACCGCGTAGCCCTACGGTAACAATTCCGGTTTTTTCGTCCACGCTTACCAGTTCAATATCGCCGCCATCGGATTGTAAAATCGGGCGGATTTCGTTGATTACTTTTTCTACGGCTTCTTTCATAAAAATACCTCTTTTTCGTTTTTTATATTATATCTTTTTTAACGTTTATGCGCCGACAAGAAAAATACTTGCAAAATCCCGTGGAGTATTGCTATACTGATAGTATAAGGTTTTTGTATATATTGTATAAGGAGAATTATGAAAAAACTGATCGCTTTAGTTGCCCTTGTTTTATTCGTCAGTGCCCCGGCTTTGGCCCAGAAGTATGCCAGTGTCAATACTAAACGTGCCAATATTCGCACCTGTGCGGGTACCAACTGTGCCGTTAAGTTTTATGCGTGGCGCTATACTCCGGTTATTATGATTAAAACCAATGAAGATAAAGACTGGGTGCTTGTGAAAGATTTTGAAGGATACCAAGGGTGGATTTCTGCCTCGTTATTGAGCCCGGAAGGGGGTATGTCCGCCAAGATTGATTTGAACGTGCGCCAAAGCCCGTCTGCCAATTCCGAAATTGTCTGTACGGTGGAAAAAGGATATCCGTTTAAATATATTTCCAAACAAGGCAAATGGATTCAGGTAAAAGATGAACCGGAGAAAGCCAAATCCGGCGTATGCAAAGGGTGGGTATATAATGCCAACCTGTGGGGTTTCTTTAAACAATAATACACTACCCCGGTGATGTAACTTTTTAGCGCACGCAACCTAAAACGTAATGTTTTAGGTTGCGTTGTTTCTGGCGGATACAAAGGTACCGGGCTTATAGGTCCAAAGACCCTTGCCAAATCTGCTTGCTTTAGGGTACAATATAAATATGAAGAAACTAATTGTGCTTTTAGTGGCGGTAATTGGTGCAGGCGCTTGTTACTATTACTGTAAACATTTGCCTGTGCAAGAGGGCCGTTTTGAGTTAGCCGGTACCGTCGTTGTGCCGGAGCGCTTGTTGGAATTGGCACAGGCCGATAATAATTCGTGCGCAATTATCGTGAAAAACGAAGCCGATGTGCCCGTAGCGATTAAACGCGTGATCAACCCCAAATTCCCCCTAGAGTTTACGCTGGGAGAAGAAGATTTGCTGACCGAAAGCGTGGGCAATGATTTGAAACTGGAAGTACAAATCAATAGCCATGGACAGTTAGGCATTATTAAAGAAGGAGACGTTTTTGGCAGCGTGGACGGTTTTATTACGGCTAATGCCAAAGATATTAAAGTAGAGGCCGGCAAAACGTTGGGTAAAGTGCAACTGGCCAAAAGTGCCAAAGGCAATTTCTTCCGCACCGCCGCAAGATAAGTCGATTCGCTGATTGGAAAGCCCCCCAAAAGGGGGCTTTTTTGTGGTTAAATTTTCGCGCGCGCGTTCTAAGAATATAGTAAAATATAGTCTATGAGAAGGGGTCTAGTTTTAATTGCCACATTAACCTTGTCTTCTGCTTTGTACGCACAAGGTTCGCTCACGCGCGAAACGGCGCGCGAATTGTTTGGTGCGTATAACCCCACGCTTTTGCAAGAAGCGCAGCAAGATGAAAATTTAAGTCAATTAGTGGAAGAGGTGATTAGTGAGTATCTGGCAAAAAAACCGGCCGATACACTTGAAAACCGCTATACGTTGATTGCCCTGGCGCGTAATTTTGAAAATTCAATTGCTTTAAACCAAACCCTGGATGAGTACCGGCAAGCATTGCTTTATTCTCAGCAGGGCATAAATGTGCAAGATTCGGCCCGTATCCATGCGCAAGATTCTTTAAATTCCATTTATTCACGTATATGGGCCGTAAGTGTGCAAGTCAAAGAAGAGTTGCTTTCGCAATACCAACAGGCGTATCAGACGGCAATAACTTCGGATGAAAAACAGAGTTTACAGGCCGCTATCAACACTGTAAAAGCAGATTTAAGAAGTTTACGTACAAACACTGGGGAACAGTTAATAAATTTAACTCGCACCACATTAGCCCAAGCAGAGGCGCAAGCCGCGGTCGCGCAGTTGCAACGCGCGGATTTGGTGAAAGAATCGGAAAATTTAAACATTAAAACAAAACACAAAAAACCGGTAGCTGGTTAGTATTGTGTGACGGGCCTCGGATTTCTATTTTTTAAGGATTTTAACTATGATTCAAACAGTAATTAACAAAATTTTTGGAACAAAAAGTGAACGTGATTTAAAGAAAATTCAGCATTATGTGGATACTGCTAATGCATTAGCCGTTGATATGGAAAAATTGACGGATGATGCGTTAAAGGCCAAGACACAAGAGTTTAAGGCCCGCTTGGCTAACGGGGAAACATTGGACGATCTTTTGCCGGAAGCTTTTGCGGTAGTACGCGAAGCAGCTAAGCGTGTGATTGGTTTACGTCCGTATGATGTGCAACTTTTGGGCGGCATTGTGCTGCACCAAGGGAAAATTGCCGAAATGCGTACCGGGGAAGGGAAAACGTTGGTCGCCGTATTGCCTTCTTATCTCAATGCCTTAACCGGTAAAGGGGTACACGTGGTGACTGTAAACGATTACCTGGCCAAACGTGACCGCCAATGGATGGGGCCGATTCACGAGTTTTTAGGGCTTACCGTCGGTTTTATTGGGCACGATATGCCCAATTCAGAACGCCGAGAAATGTATCAAAAAGATATTACATACGTTACCAACAACGAGTTGGGCTTTGATTATCTGCGTGATAATATGGTCATTAGCCGTGAGGACCGTGTTTTGCGTCCGCTTAATTACTGTATTGTGGACGAAGTAGATTCCATTTTAATTGACGAAGCGCGTACCCCGCTGATTATCTCTGGTCCGTCGGATCAAAGCACAGATAAGTATTATATCGTAAACCGGTTGGTTCCTTCGTTAAAAGTGCGTATTATTACCGAAAAAGACGAAGTAAAAGCAAAATACGAAGGTATTAAATTAGACGAAGGGGTAGATGCGATTATTGACGAAAAAGCGCATACTGCTACGCTAACCGATACCGGAATTGCCAAAGCAGAAAAGTTTTTGAACGTTACTAATTTGTATGACGACGTGCAATCCGAGTGGGTCCATCACATTAACCAAGCGTTGCGGGCCCACCATCTTTACGAACGCGACGTGGATTATGTGGTCAAAGACGGAGAAGTAATTATTGTAGACGAGTTTACAGGCCGTTTGATGCCCGGTCGCCGTTGGAGTGACGGGCTGCACCAAGCAGTAGAGGCCAAAGAAGGATTGCAAATTAAAGAAGAGAACCAGACCCTGGCTACCATTACGTTTCAGAATTTCTTTAAACTATATAACAAACTTTCCGGTATGACGGGTACTGCCATGACCGAAGCCAATGAGTTTTGGCAAATTTATAAATTAGACGTGGTGGAAATCCGTCCCAACCGCCCGTCTAAACGTATTGACTACCCGGATTCGGTATATTTGACCGAACGTGCTAAATTTAATGCGATTGTGGAAGAAGTGGAAGAACTATGGAAAAAAGGAGCCCCGGTTTTGGTGGGTACGCGTAGTATCGAAAAATCGGAAAAATTAAGTCAAATGTTGCGCCAAAAAGGGATTCCGCATAAAGTATTAAACGCTAAATATCACGAAATGGAAGCCCAAATTATCAGCCAAGCCGGCCGCAAGGGCGCGGTTACGATTGCTACCAACATGGCTGGGCGCGGAACAGATATTGTACTGGGTGGAAATCCAACTACACCGCAAGAACAAGAGGTTGTTGTGAAATTGGGTGGGTTGCATGTAATTGGTAGTGAACGGCATGAAAGCCGTCGTATTGATAACCAATTGCGTGGGCGTTGTGCGCGCCAAGGCGATCCGGGTACTTCCCGTTTTTACATTGCGCTGGATGATGAGCTCATGCGTTTGTTTGCAAACTCCCAAAAAATTGCATCTATTTTATCACACGTAGGCATGAAGGAAGGTGAGGCCATAGAATCTTTTATGCTTACGCGCCAAATTGAAGGAGCGCAGCGTATGGTGGAAGGGCGTAACTTTGATATACGCAAACAACTTTTAGATTACGACAAAGTAATGAACCAACAACGTACCGCTATTTACGGAATCCGCAATGCCATTTTAGATGGGGAAAATATGACGGATAAATCCCATCAAATGATGGAAGAAATTGTGTCGGAACTAGTGGAGCAGTATTATCATCCGCAGCATCCGCAACGTACGGATTTTGCTGCGCTTAATACGGGGTTGCGCCGTTTTTTCCCAATTCCGTTTGAACTAACGGCGGAGAATGTAGGCAAAAAACTCCAAGAGCAACTTGTTGCGCAAATAATGGATGCCGTGAAAGAGTTATATGCGCAGCGGACTTTGTATTTTGCCGAGCAAGGAATTAACTTTGGCGAAGTAGAACGCATGCTTTTGTTGCAAATTATTGACAGTGCTTGGAAACAAAACTTATACGAGTTGGACCAGTTGCAAAACAGCGTTAGTTTACGTGGATATGCCCAAAAAGATCCGCTGATTGAATATCAGAAGGAATCGTATAAGTTGTATGAATCCATGATGAACCATATCCGTGATTTAATGGTGAGTTATATCTTCCGCTTGCAATTGCCCCCGCGGCGTACGGCCGCCGAGCGTGCGCAAGAGGCTGCCGCTAAAAACCCGGACCGAGATCAAAATGCTCCTGTGCAAAAACACATTGGACGCAACGATCCCTGTCCTTGTGGAAGCGGGAAAAAATATAAAAAATGTTGTGGAGCAAATCAATGAACAAAATGATAAAAAATGTATTTTTGCTGGTATGCACTGTAGGGATTATGTGCTTAATCCCGGTATTTTTGCTACATGATTCACCGATTCCGGTGGATATTGTACGGTTAGATGCACAGGAATTGGCTGCCAAAAAAGAGGCGGCAGCTAAGGCCGAGAAACAAGCACGCAGCCAAGCACGTGTACGCAAAGTGTATGCCTGCGACGTGGATGAAGATTGTATTATTGTAGAAAAAGATCCATGCGGATGCACGATAGGGCCTAGCGGAGTAACGGCAATCAATGTAAATCATATATTAGATTTTAACAGCATTAACAATCAAAAATCGGTTACAAAAACATGCCCGGAAAAAGTTTCTAGAGAAAAAGAATGTAGTCCAACCGCTCATCCGGTTTGTAAGGCTAAACGCTGCAGTATTAGTTATTAAATATGATTGAATCAAAAGACCCCACTCGTTTGAGTATGTTGTTTCATCAAGCAAGCCGTTTGCTTTTTGTAACGGTCTGTGCGGTGATTACGGCGGGGCTTTTTTATTTGAGTTACCCTAAAAATTCTTTTGCGTTTGCGGCTTGGTTTATCTTGGCTCCGTTTATTTGGGGCGTTTGCCATGTGCGTACAATGGCGGGAAGTTTTGGGTACGGGTGGTTTACCGGACTGTTGAGTAATGCGGCTTTACTTTCTTGGATTTATTACACCTGTTTACATGGCGGAGACCTTTCTAAACCTCTTTCATTGGCGGCATGGTTAGGGTTAAGTGCTTTGCTAGCAATTCCTTTTTCTATATTGGGAGGGGCGTGCCATTTCCTTCGCAAAACGGGGGGATTTTTCCCGCTGCTAGTAGCGTGTGGGTGGGTGGCTTTGGAGTGGTTACATCAAACGATTGCGTTTTACGGGATTGGATTTCCGTGGATTATGTTAGGATATACGCAATGGAACGTACCGGACGTTTTGTATATTGCTTCGTTTACCGGGGTTTACGGACTTAGCTTTTTACTAGCGTTTGTAGGAAGTAGCGTTGGTTGGTATTTTGCCGTACCCGGACTTAAAAAAGGGTTGTGGCATTTAGGGATTGCTACGGCGGTATTTTGTTGTGTTTATGGGTTTGGACGGCACATGCAAACGCGCTATGCCCACTTTGCCAAACATCCGCACGCTTTGTTAAGCGTTCAAACCGCTATCATGCAGCCAAACATTGATCAGTATAAGAAATGGACGGCCGAGTATGAAGATGAGATTGCACAAAATTTGCAAAATATGGGAGCTTCTTTAGCGGATCAAAACGTCTATTTAGCGGTCTGGCCGGAAAGTGCTGTGCCGGGTGCCTTAACCGAAGAACGGTACTTTGATTTGTTTTCCCGCATTGGCCAAACCTCGGGAGCTTACCAACTCATTGGCTCTAATATATCTTCCGCAACGGGTACTCAGTATGTAGGCGCGTATTTGCTAACGCCGGGAGCAGATGCACTTTCGGCTTACCGTAAAATCAAATTGGTCCCGTTTGGGGAGTTTATTCCTTTTCACGTATTTCTAAAGCATTTTATCCAAAATATAGAGGTGATGGGCGCATTGGGTTCTTTTACTCCGGGCGAGATGGAACAACCGTTGTTAGAAGCCGGTGGAATTAAGCTAGGGACGACTATTTGTTATGAGTCTATTTTCCCGCAACTGTGGCGTTCGCTCAATCGACAAGGAGCACAACTTTTTGTAAATATCACTAACGATGCCTGGTTTTTTAATACGGCGGCTCCGTATCAGCATTTAGCAGTAAACGTGCTGCGGGCGGCCGAAAACGGACTACCGGTTGTACGGGCGGCGAATACCGGGTTTTCGGCGTATATTGATGCTTTTGGACATGTAAAAGCCACCTCGGGTCTTTTCACGCAAGAGGTGCTTACCCAAAATGTGCCGTTATCCGTGCTAGGACGTACTACTTTTTACGGGAAATGGGGAGATTGGTTTGCGTGGCTATGTGCCATTTTGTTTTTTACTATTGTCATTTCTACGATCGTTTTTTTCTATGAATAATATTGAATTTAAGGATGTTGAACAAAAGATAGAAGAACTCTCTTCCCGGGTAGCTAAAATAGAGGCGATTGATAAAATTGCACAAAAAAAAGAGGAACTTGCTTCGTTGGAAGAACGTTCCGCTGCCCCCGAATTTTGGAACAATCCGCAACAGGCCAAAGAAGTTTCCCGCCAAATTGATTTTTTAAAAACATCTATTGAAACTTTTTTTCAGCTTAAAAAACACGTGGAAGATGCCAGCGCTTTGTTTGAATTGTGCAAAGAAATGCAAGATCAAACGGAGCTAAATAATTTGTTTGAAAGTTTGGCCCAAACTGAAAAACAAGTAGCCCAAAAAGAAGGGGAAATCCGCCTGAGCGAACCCAACGACAAACTAAACGCTATTTTAACCATCCACGCCGGGGCGGGGGGGACAGAGTCGTGTGATTGGGCGCAAATGCTAGTGCGTATGTATACGCGGTGGGCGGAACAACATGGTTTTAAATTTTCAATTTTAGATTCACAACCCGGTGACGAGGCCGGTATCAAAACGCTTTCCGCCATGGTGGAAGGCCCTTTTGCCTATGGTTATTTAAAAGGGGAAAACGGAGTACACCGGTTGGTGCGTGTTTCCCCGTTTGATGCCAATGCGCGGCGGCATACATCTTTTGCTTCGTGCGACGTGCTGCCGGATATTGACGAAGACATCAATATTGAAATCCCGGAAAGTGACATTGAGCTGGAAACTTCCCGCGCCGGAGGGCATGGCGGGCAAAACGTAAACAAAGTAGAAAGTGCGGTACGTTTGTTGCATAAACCTACGGGGATTGTAGTTTCTTGCCGCATTGAGCGTAGCCAATTGCAAAACCGCCAAACGGCTATGAAAATGCTCAAGGCAAAACTCTACGAGTTGGAAATGGATAAAAAACGCGGGGAAGCCGAAAAACGCTATGGCCAAAAAGGGGAAATCGCATGGGGGCACCAAATCCGTTCGTACGTATTTATGCCCTATCAACTAGTTAAAGATTTAAGAAGCGGTTACGAAACAAGCCAAATTAATACGGTCATGGACGGCGATTTGGACCCGTTTATTTTGGCCTACTTAAATTACGAAGCCGAACACAAAAAAGCATGAAGCGCGGCTTATATATCCACATCCCTTTCTGCAAACAAAAGTGTAATTACTGCGATTTTTCCTCTTTTGCCGGGCAAGAACAACGCATAGATACGTATTTGCAAGCCCTCGGGCATGAGGCAGCGTTACATAAAGAAATTGTCTGCCAAACGCTTTACGTAGGGGGCGGTACGCCCAGTTTATTGTCTGCGGGTCAAATTGAACGGCTGGCTAAAATAATTCGTAAAAATTTTCGTCCTATTCCCGATTTTGAGGAAAGTACTTTTGAAGCTAACCCGGAAAGCTTAATTCCTGCCAAAATAGCTACGCTGCGCAAGGCGGGGTTTAACCGACTGAGCATCGGCCTGCAAAGTTTTCATAATGACGAACTTAAAACGTTGGGCCGCGTGCATACCGCGGAACAATTTTTGCAAGCGTATGAGGCAGCGCGTAGCGGCGGATTTACGAATATAAATGTAGATTTAATGGCCGGACTCCCCGGGCAAACCCTCGTGAAATTTACCAGTAGTTTAAAAAAACTTTTAGATTTGCGCCCACCCCATATTTCCGTTTATGGGTTACAAATTGAAGAAGGGACCCCGTTTTTTACGCAAGGGATAGTATGTGACCAAGTACTTATGCGGCAGATGTTGGAAGAAACGGATAAGTTGTTATCCGAGGCCGGGTATCATCATTATGAAATTTCCAATTATGCGTTGCCCGGTTATGAGGCCAAGCACAACCTGCTTTATTGGCAAAATGCGGAATATGTGGGGTTAGGTTGTGCGGCGGTGTCATACCGCGGCGGAGTGCGCAGCCAAAATACGTCGGTGTTACAAGAATATATTTTTGATATGGAAAACGGGAAAACGCCGATTGTATTTTCCGAACAGTTAACCGGCAAAGCACAAGTAGGGGAAAGTTTAATGCTGGCGTTTAGACAGTTAGACGGGGTTTGTCTTTCCGCCGAACAAAAAAAATGGTTCGGTACCGAAATAGAACGCCATATTCAAAACGGACTTCTCACCCGCGTGAATAAAAAGGTAAAATTAAGTACAGAGGGGTTATATTTGGCCAATGAAGTTTTCCGCAGCTTTGTAGCCCCGTTTGAGGACGCATGAACTTAACCGCAGTTCACACAGAACTATTTAAAGAAGGAGCCGATTTGCCGGCTTTTATCTTGCGGTTTGTTCCCACGATGCCGGAAAATACGGTGCTGGCGGTTTGCTCAAAAGTAGTGGCTCTTTGGAAAAATAATACGCTTCCCTATAAAAGCTTGGCCCAAAAAGAAAAACTGATTAAACAGCATAGCCAGGCTGCTTTAAAAACTCCGCTTGCCTGGTTAACGATTAAAGACGATATGATTATGACCAATGCCGGGATTGACGAGAGTAATGCCAACGGGAAGTTGATTTTATTGCCCGATTGTTATGCGCCCGCTAGTGAGCTGCGTGATACGCTTAAACAAAAGTGGCATGTGCAAAATTTGGGGATTGTGATTACAGATAGTATGATTTTGCCTTTACGTGCGGGGGTAGTGGCGGCGGCGGTAGGGTATGCCGGTTTTAAAGGAGTGAGCGATTTGCGCGGGAAACCGGATTTGTTTGGTAAACGTCTTCAAACAACTTTGGTTGATGTGGCGGACAGTTTGGCTACCGCTGCGGCGCTTGTGATGGGAGAAGCGGACGAACAATGCCCGCTTTGTATTATTAAAAATGCGCCCGTAACTTTTACGCAAACAACGGACCGAAACGAAATTAAATATCCGGTTCAAAACGATTTGTATACGCCTCTTTTGCAGGCGGCAAAATTAGTAACAAAGGAGAAATAAATGAAAAGTATCGCTAATGAATTCAAGCAGTTTGTCATGCGCGGCAATGTAATTGATATGGCAGTTGGTATTATCATCGGGGCCGCGTTTACCAAAATCGTAAACTCTATGGTTGCTGATGTGCTCATGCCGCCATTGGGTCTTTTGTTGGGCAAAGTAGATTTTTCCAACTGGTTTGTTGTGTTAAAACCCGGTGCTGACGGCGTGCGCAGTTTTACTACTATCGCGGCCGCGCAAGAAGCGGGGGCTACCACGCTTAACTTGGGTTTATTTTTAAACGCTATTATTAGCTTTTTAATTGTGGCGTTTTGTGTGTTCCTTTTGATTAAAGCCATCAATAAACTCAATAAACCGGCCCCGGCTCCTGCCGCTGCCCCGACGACTAAAAAGTGCCCGTTCTGCTGCAGCGAAATTGCTTTAGAAGCTACTCGCTGCCCGCACTGCACGAGCGAAATTAAATAAGTTGTTTTAATTTGAAATGGCCCCCGTTTGGGGGCCATTTGCGTTTATCTTGTTATTTTTTTACACTATAAATATGATTTATTTTTCACACCGCGGAGCGAATACACAACGTGTTCAAAATACACCAGAAGCATTTGCCTTGGCGCATGCACAAGGGGCGCGTTATTTTGAGCTGGATGTGCATTTGTTAAAAGACGGGGCATTGGCAATTCATCACGATTATTCGCTACTTAGTACGGCGGGTGTGGATGTACAATTAAAAGATTTAACGGCAGCAGATTTAAAAAAGTATCCGCTCCAAAATCAGTTTACATCACAAGCCGTTTATGTGCCTTTGTTAGAAGAGATTTTATCGTTAATTACGCCTGGGTTAGTTCTTTTAAACATAGAGCTTAAAAATGATGACAATTATTATCCTGGTTTGGAAAAAATTCTTTTAGAAAAACTTCCCATAAAACTATTGCCTAGAATTTTATTTTCCAGTTTTGATTATTCTACGTTGCAACGCTTGCGCGCGCTTGCGCCCCAGGTGCGTATCGGGCAACTTACGCGTTGTTTTAACGTGCAGGATGCGCTAAACGTGCGGGCGGAAAGCGTACACACCAACTATACGCGTTTTACACAGCAAATGGCACAAATTTGTCATAAAAACGGTCTTAAAGTATATTGTTATACGGTGAATGATAAAGAACTGGCCTCCCGGTTGGCAACACAAGGGGCCGATGGTATTTTTACAGATAAAATTGCTGATTTTTTAGTATGAAAATCCCCCGCTAGGCGGGGGGTTTGATTATTGGTAATAGTCTTCTTCAGTATTGGAATTAGTATTGCTGTTATCTTGCATTCCATAATATTGTTCCGGCGTGTAGCGCTTGGGTTTTTTCCAAAGTCGCTTTTCGCTTTTGTATTCCTGGGCAGAATATTCGCCAGGTACTTTGGGGTTTTGGCGTTTATCAAAAAAGTACACTTCCGTATCTTTTTCTGTTTCCGGAACTACATTAAAAATATATTCCGATTCTTTATTGGGTTGCAACTCGCGGCGTTGAGCTGTTTGTTTTAAATCTTCCAGGTAATCTTCTTTGGTTAAGTAGATTTTTTTGGCGTAGCGCTCGCCACCAATTTGACGGTTATCGTTAGATTTACACGCTGCCAAAAAACTAACCGCAGCTATAAACACAAATAAGAATACCAATTTTTTCATAAGTTCCTCTCTTTTGAAAGTACCATATTTTCTAGCAACACCGCAAGCGTTACTGGGCCTACCCCACCGGGAACCGGGGAGTAGTTAATTCCGCGTCCGTCCAGGGCAGAGGGGTTCGCATCCCCGATTAACTGGTTATTATGCCAATTGGTGGAGATGTCTATAACGGTGCTACCGGGTTTTAGCCAAGTTGCATTTAACAGACCGGGAGTTCCGGCAGCCGAGCAGACGATGTCGGCATCTTTGACAGCACGCGGCAAGTCAGTCTGGCGGTGGCAAATTTTAACCGTTGCATTTTTGCAAGTTAATAGATGTGCCAATGGGCGTCCTACTGTAGAAGAGCGCCCAACAACAGCAACTTCTTTGCCGGCCAAACTAATATGGTGAAATTCTAACAGTTTGATAACTGCCAGGGCTGTACAGGGTACAAAGCCTGGCAAGGTTTCTATTTCGGCCCAAGTTTTGCACAAAAATAAGTTGCCCATGTTGACGTTGGACATTCCGTCCACATCTTTTTGGGGTGCTAAATATTGCGCGTAACGGGTAGCGGCTAAATGAGGAGGTAACGGGCGCGGAATTAAAATAGCATCCGGCGTTTCTTGCCGGGAAAGTTTTTTAACAAGTTCCACAAATTCTTGGGCGGAGGTTTGATTGTTTACTTCGTGTACGTGCGTTTTAAGACCAATTTTTTCCGCCGCTGCCACTTCTTTTTTCAAGTACATATAGGCGCCGTAATCATCGGTAGAACCAATGGCGCATAGCGTGATGGGTTCTCCTGTTTTTTGATAAACAGCTTCCGCCCGCTTAGCTAGCGGGGCTTTAATTTGGTTAGCAAGCGTACGTCCTTCTAAAATCATAATTACTCCTCATCAATTTTGAGCATAGCTACAAACGCTTCTTGCGGAATATTCAAACTGCCGATAGATTTCATACGTTTTTTACCTTCTTTTTGTTTTTCAAGCAGTTTGCGTTTGCGCGTAATATCGCCCCCATAACATTTGGCAATGACATCTTTGCGGTAGGCGGGGATTGTTTCGCGCGCAATAATTTTTCCGTTAATGGCGGCTTGTACGGCTACTTCAAATTGTTGGCGGCCAATGAGCTCTTTTAATTTGGCGCACAGGGCGCGGCCGATGGTTTGTGCTTTTTCTTTATGTACCACGGTAGAAAGGGCATCAACAGGCGTGCCATGCAGTAAAATTTCCATAAGAACCACGTTTGAACTTCTAAAACCAGCTACTTCGTAATCAAATGAAGCATACCCTTTGGAAACCGATTTTAATTTGTTGTAAAAATCAATGACCATTTCACCCATGGGCATTTCGTACTTAATAATGACGCGTTGATTGGACAGGTGGTCCATGCTCATAAATGTACCGCGTTTTTCTTTTAAAAGGGTCATGACTCCGTCCATAAATTCAACCGGCGTTACAATAGTGATGTGAATGACGGGCTCTTTAATATCTAAAATGTCTCCGTATGGCGGGAAGTTGGCCGGGTTATCAATAATTTTATACCCTGGGTCGTCAGGGGCTTCCGGCAAAGCGGCTAGCTCTTGTGAGTGTGTTTTGCGCGGTGTAAATTTTACGTGATAAACTACGTTTGGTGAGGTGGCAATTAAAGATAAATTAAACTCACGTTCCAAACGTTCTTTGACGATTTCAATATGCAAAATCCCCATAAAACCCAGCCGAAAACCAAACCCGAGCGCTTTGGAAGTTTCGCTTTGGTATTGAAAGGAACTGTCTGATAAATGGAGTTTTTCGAGGGCTTTGCGTAGCAGTGGAAAATCGGTTGTTTCTACCGGGAAAATACTGGCAAATACCACCGGTTTGGCATCTTCGTAACCGGGGAGTGGTTCTGCGGCTGGGTTTTCGGCCAGAGTAATTGTGTCTCCTACTTTTACTTGGTGAATATCTTTAATTCCGGCGGCCAAATAACCTACCTCACCGGCGGATAGCACGTCGCATTTGTGCAGTTGCTTGGGAGTCATAAAACCGATTTCTTCGGCCTTGTAAGTGGCGCCCGAAGACATAAACTGTACGTTTTGCCCCGGTTTTAAACTTCCGTCTACCAGGCGGATATACATAATTACACCGCGGAACGGATCATAATAAGAATCAAAAATAAGTGCGCGCAGGGGTTTGTCTGCTTTACCGGACGGGGCGGGAATATCAGTAATGATACGGTCCAGCAAGTGCTCAATGCCCACGCCGGTTTTGGCGCTTACGCGCTCGGCCTCAATGGGTTCTTTTAAAATATCCCACAACTGTTCTTCCGAAGCGTCCGCATCAGATTGGGAAAGGTCCACTTTATTCATAACTGGGATAATTTTAAGGCCCAAACTTTGTGCCAAATGCGCATGAGCCACCGTTTGCGCTTCTACCCCTTGGGAAGCGTCTACTAAAAGCAAAACCCCTTCGCACGCCCGCAACGAGCGTGCCACTTCATACGAAAAATCCACGTGTCCGGGAGTATCAATGAGATTTAAAATGTAGTCTTTGTATTTAATGCGTACGGCTTTGGCTTTGATAGTAATGCCACGCTCGCGCTCCAGGTCCATACCGTCTAACAGTTGGGCCTGCATTTTGCGCTTGGGAACGGTGCCCGTATCTTCTAAAATACGGTCCGAAAGCGTGGTTTTGCCATGATCTATATGGGCTACAATGGAAAAATTACGAATTTTCATGGTTATTATCTTCCACCAGCGCGCGAATTTCGGCCGAGCTACCCATAAGCAAGGCGGCTTGTGCTAAATCGCAACAATGTTCAAAATTGGAATTGCGGATATTGTTTTTGACACGCAAATACATGCGCGGAGTGACGGAAAGACCGTCCACTTGCCACCCCAAAAGCAGCGGCAACATTTTGGAATCGGAAGCGATTTCCCCGCAGATAGAAACAAATTTATTGCGCTTATGAGCTGTTTGAATAATACTGTGGATTGTCCGTCCTACAGCCGGGTGGCAGGGATCGTACATGTGGGCCACTTCGGGGTTAACACGGTCCACCGCTACCAAATATTGGATCAAATCGTTCGTGCCGATAGAAATAAAATCCAGCTCATTAATCATGCCGTCCAATGCAATTGCCGCGGCAGGCACCTCAATCATGGCGCCTAAGGCGATTTTATTTAGAGGTTTCTTACCAGTTTTGGCAAATTCTTCCAGGGTTTTATTGAAGGCAGCCCGTACATGGCGCACTTCTTCTACGGAAGAGACCATGGGAATCATTATTTTTATTTGGGCTGGTACTTCACAGGCAGTGTGCACAATGGCACGTAGTTGCGTGTGTAATAAATCCGGGTTTTTTAATAAAAGGCGTACCCCGCGGCAACCCATAAACGGATTGTCATCATCATCTAACTCGTCTAGCGGGAAATCGGGCATTTTATCGGCACCCAGGTCGGCCAGGCGAATCGTTGCCGGGCGCATATCAAAGCGTTTGGCTACGGCCAGGTAAATTTTGTATTGTGCCTCTTCCGAGGGGGGGACCGGCGTATTCATAAACAAAAATTCCGTACGTAAGAGCCCCAGACCGTCAGTAATCAGCGTTTTATTGAATTTATTGTCTGTACGGGGATCATAATTTACATACAGATGTACGCGCCGACCGTCCTGAGTGACTACCGGTAAATGGTTAATGGTTTTTAGCAGCGATTCTGTTTTTTTAAGTTCGCGCTTGATTTGGCGGTAATTAGCCAGAGTGTAACGGTCCGGATTAATCACTAAGAGACCGTTTTCGCCGTCGATGATTAAAGTGTCTCCGTTGGCTACGTCTTTAGAAGCGGTGGACAACCCCACGACGGCCGGGATATTTAAACTTTGTGCTAGTAGCGCGGTGTGGCTGGTTTTGCCGCCGATGTCGGTACAAAAACCTAAAATTTGGTTTTCCGGTAGGGCAATGGTATCCGACGGAAATAAATCATGCGCTACTAATAAAGAAGGTTTTTTAATGGAAGCCAAAAAGTCTTTTTTATTGCCTTCTAGATTGGCTAACAAACGTTTGCCGGCGTCGTAAATATCGTTACGGCGCTCCTTAAAAAAAGGATCTTCAATTTTATCAAAGTTAGCGGCAAGTTCCTGTACGGCTAAAGAGATAGCGGAGTGGGCCGTTAGAAAATCTTGTTTGATTTTTTGTATGACGGTTCCTTTCAAAGCCGGGTCTTGCAAGATCAGTTTATGGGTGTCCATTAAGCTGGCATATTCCGGGCCTAAAGTTTCGCGTACTTTGACGGCACTTTCGTCCAATTCTTGTAACGTTTTTTGTAAAGCATGCTCCAATTTGGCTAATTCCCGGTCAACGGCCTCTAAGGCAATATAATGCTTAGATACCGTAAGCGTTTGCCCCGGCAATAAAACAGCTTTACCGATTGCAATACCTGGACTGGCGGGGATTCCTTTTAATACGAGCATATAATTACCTTAAAATTCCTCATTAAATTTATCACTAAATAATTTTTCCAATGCTTCGGCGGCTTGGACTTCGTCGCTGCCGTTAGTTGTGATACGGATACTCGAGCCAAATTCTGCGGCCAACATCATGACCCCCATAATGCTTTTAGCATTGATGGTAACATTATCTTTAGTGAGTTCAATTTCGCTGGTAAACCCGGCGGCCGTTTGAGCAATTAAAGCGGCGGGGCGGGCATGTAAACCTAGGCGATTGATAATTTTTAGTTCTTTCTGTATCATAATCAAAATAAACAAGCCACGCAAAACGTAAGCAACGAAATAATATACAAGTACATATTGGGAATACGTAAGCCGCGGGTAACTAAGCTAATAATAATGAAAAATAACACCAGTACCGAACGGGTAATAAAAGCCAACGAAAAGGGTTCTCGGATATTGTGCACAAAATAGTACACGCCCCAAAGCAGCAAAATAGCAGCAAATACAATTCCCATACGTTTAATGTTGTAAATGGTTTTGTTCCAGTCAAACTGGGTAAGGCCAAAACACCCGTTATTTTCCGCGCGGTAGCTTAGCGAAATGCCTTTCCATTTTACAAGTAGCGCAATACTGTTAAATGCAATAAAAGCCATTAAACATCCGTTCCAAATTTCCCAGTAGGAAAGAAGAGGGGAAAGGTTTAATTCAAAGAAATTAATATCTAACAGTAGCCAAATACACAAAGCCATTAAAAGCGTAAAAGGTTTTAAAACACCCCAGAACAAACGGTCCCCGATAGAAGCTGTAGTGATAGATAAACTGCGTTTAATTCCGTTCCACTCACTTAGGCGTTGTTGGTAAACGGCCAACGTTTTAGATTGCGCCAACAGTTCCTCTTGTTTGGCCAGGGCCCCTATGCAGAAGGAAGCAATCATGGGTTGTGTGTTAAAATTTTCCAGGTAACGCTGCAAAACAGAGGGCAACGCTTCCGGGTCCGGCTGGTATAACTTTTTTAGAAAGGGGTACATCACAAAGGCTAAACCTAAGTTTTGGTACTTGGCAAAATTCCAACCCGTTTGAATAAAAAACGAGCGGACAAATAAGCGAAATTGTAATAGGCGTGTAAGCATGATTACCTCGCTTTGAGCCGGAAGGTGGATAATAACGTAACCAGACCGATCCAGGGTACTGCCATGAAGGAAAACTTACCGGCTAGGTGTAGTTTTTCCGGTAGCAGCGGGATAAATTTGGCTAGCGGTATTCCGACAATGCCGCTAAAAAATAAAATAAACACAAAATTTAAAATCAAAGACATAAATAACGCTGTCACGATACAGTAAGACAAATGAGCGGGGTTATGAATAATTTTTTGTTCTTGTTGGGCGATCCACCCGCAACG
>CACXHA010000106.1 GCA_902767385.1 uncultured Elusimicrobium sp. | reverse complement strand
TGAAGTTGCCACGTGCGATAGTGGCTACACGGGTAATAAAACGCGCCCTGCTACGTGTAAAGCCGATAACAGCGGTTGGGAATATACGGGAAGTTACAGTACTCAAACATGTTGTAGTAACAATAGCATACTTGCTTCCAAAGCGTCCTGTAAAACAGTGGTAAGTAGTTCTTATTGCGGAACAGTTGAGTACGACGTCATGTGCACCCAGGGAGAGGGAACCTATGGGACGTGGAAACAAACAGAAATCAGCCGGAACTGTACAAAAGCTGACTCTAGCAAAATGAGTCAAGTTTGTGGTTCTGATTGGAGCAATCCCACCGCTAAAAAAACGAGAACCGCTACTTGTTCAGGGAATGCTACAAAGGGTTGGAGTTGGTCGTATGGTAGTTGGGATTCTTCCGCGTGCGGATGTTTTGGTGTAGCTTCTGGTAAAGAACGCGAAGTCAGAAATACAAGTCTGTGCGGTAGTGGATACGGTTACCGAACGGGAGGGACCATCAGTTGTTCTGGAACTACCTGGATCATGACGGGTGGTACGGTAACTTGTGTCAACACAAAGGCAGAAATGTGTTTAGTAACCAGTGGGAATTCTGCATGTACGTATAGTGGTTCTGATGTTCCCAACTAATATCCCCTATGTTACATGGATTTGTTTGCCCCGGAATTTTCCCGGGGCAACTCTTTCTTCCTAAAAGAAATAGCATAAAACTCCTAAATTTTGCACAACAAGTCTTGATTTTTTTTAAAAAGTGCTTATACTACCAATATCTGGATGTTGGGAGGGATGAACTAAAGAATGCTAAATACTATTTGCCACCCTTGATTTCTGTGCCGGCTAGCAGGTACGGAGTTGGGGGTGGTGTTTTTTGTGTCCGTACGCGCAGGCGCGCGTATCAAGTTACGGTTGACACACCCCCCCGGATAATGATTAAATAATTGTACGGGGAACCCCGGAAAAATTCTTGGAGGAATTATGGATATTAAAATTACGGCCAAAAATATTAAACTGACACCGGCCATTAAAGAATTTATCAACACGCGCGTGAGCAAAGTAGAAAACTTTTTTGACAACATTGTTTCTGCCCAGGTACTTATTTCCGTAGAGAAAAAGATTAACCAACGCGCCGAAATCATTTTGCATACGGGGGCCAAAACCACCATTAGTGCAAGCGCGGTAGAAACCAACCTCTACAAAGCCATTGACGCTGCCGCTGTAAAAGCCGAAGCACAGGCTAAAAAAATCAAAAATAAAGCCAAAGCGCGCAAAGTGTCTAAAAAATCAGTCAAAACCTTGGAAATGGAACCCTTTGCCGAGGTAATGCTGCCGCAAAATGACGTCAAATTCTCCGTCATTAAGCAAGTAGAAGTTTCTCCCATGAATCCGGAAGATGCCGCGTACGAAATGGAACGTTTAGGCTACTCCTTTTGGATGTTCTTGGACGAAGCTTCCAAACAAATCAACTTAATCTTTAAACGCTTAGACGGCACTTACGGCCTGATTAAGCCCATTAAAAAGAAATAAATCCAACGGAGTGTCCCTTGGAATTTCGTAAATCGATTACCGTAGCAGAACTGCTCCAAGTGAAAGCCCTTCACTTGGAGCTTGTCTGCGGTAAACGCTATATCCAACGTGAAATTACCGAGCCGCGCGTTAACCGCCCGGGGCTGGCGCTTGCCGGCCAACTGGAAAACTTCCGGGCCAACTCCGTACAAGTATTTGGACGAAGCGAATTTTCCTTTTGTCAAAAAGAAAACAAAACCCGCTTGCGGGCCAACATTACCAAAATGTTAAATGAGGGAGATGTACCTTGCCTGATTATGACGGCCGGGTTGGACCCTCACCAAGCCATCCGCAAAGGGAGTTTAAGTGCGGACGTGGCTGTTCTAAAGACCGAGATGGAGTCGTCCGCTTTTTTGGCGGCTTTTTCCCGCTTTTTAGACGAAAAATTATCCCCTGTTACCCACCTGCACGGCGTACTGGTAGACGTGAGCGGCATGGGGGTCTTAATCCGCGGAGATGCGGGGATTGGCAAAAGTGAGTGTGCGCTGGAACTGATTAAACGCGGTCATATTTTAGTGGCGGACGACGTTATTGAAGTACAAAAACGCGGACGCTATTTAATGGGTTCTTGCCCAGCTATGCTTAAGCACTATATGGAAGTGCGCGGGCTGGGCGTGTTGGACGTACCGCTGCTCTTTGGGGTAGGCGCTACGCTGGATGAAACGAAAATCGATATGGAAGTAGTACTTACTGCCCCCAATAAAGCCCCATTAGACCGTCTGGGCGTGGACCAAAAAAATACCGAAATTTTGGGGGTAGACATCCCCTCTTTGGTACTTCCCGTAACGCCGGGACGCAACTTGGCAGTACTTATAGAAGTGGCGGCTTTGAATCAACAACTTAAATACCAGGGAATTTATTCAGCCAAAGAGTTCAGCCAAAAAATTTTAGATAAAATGAAACAAGGTAAGAAAAATGAAAAAAAATAAGCGGCGTCTTTTTATCATTACCGGCATGAGCGGAGCCGGCAAATCCCAAACGCTTAAAATTTTTGGCGACTTTGGGTTTTACTGCGTGGACAATTTGCCGTTGGCCCTGTTCAAAAATTTCATTGATTACGTAACGGCCAGTACCGATCACGAAAACATTGCTTTGGGCATTGATATGCGCGAAGGGGACCGCCTCAAAGATTTGCCCTCTTTGGTCAAAACGATCAAAAACCCGAATTTTGACATTAAAGTCATATTTTTAGATGCTTCGGACGAGTGTTTAATCCGCCGTTTTTCCGAAACAAAACACCGCCACCCGATTCACAAAAAATTGGCAGCTGCCATCGCACACGAACGCGATGCCATGCGCGGAATTCGCACCATGGCCGATAAAGTCATTGACACCAGCGATTTAAAACTGGGCGAACTTAAAGAAAAATTATCCGTTTTACTGGGGTCCACCCAAACCGGAGATATGCAAATTTCAGTTGTTTCCTTCGGGTTTAAGCATGGTATTTTAAAAGACTGTGATATTGTGATGGACGTGCGCTTTTTGCCCAACCCTTACTATATCCCGGCTCTAAAAAACAAAACCGGCTTGGACAAACCGGTGCAAGATTATATTTCTTCCTTCAAAGAAACGCAGGAATTTGCTACCAAATTTACTAGTTTAGTTAAATATTTGATTCCCAAATACATTAAAGAGGGAAAAAGCTATTTGACCATTGCCATGGGCTGTACCGGCGGCAGACACCGCAGCGTATTTATGGCCCATGAACTAGCCAAACGCTTAAACGAAGCCGGGTTAACGGCTTCGGAATTTCACAGGGATATAGGAAACTGATTATGGTAAAAATTGTATTAGTAACCCATGGCCAATTGGCTAAAGAAATGTTAGAAACGGCAGGGCTGATTATCGGCAAACCTACCGACGACGGTTTTGCTACTTTTGCGGTAACAACCGCTTCCTCGGTAGAAAAAGAAGCGGCCCGCCTAAAAGCGCTTTTGGAAACCTGCACCGACGGTGCCATCGTACTAACCGATATTTTTGGCGGCAGCGCCACCAATATTTCGTTAATTGCCAGCAAAGATTTAAATAACTGTCACGTCATTACGGGTTTAAACTTGAGCATGCTTTTAACGGCCATGAACAGCCGTAAGAAATTAAATGCAAAGGAATTGGCGGAAAAAATTGAATCCGACGGAAAACGTGCCGTTATTAACGCAACTGAACTATTGATTAAAGGATTGTAATGCCCATTATTTTTGCGCGGGTAGATGACCGGCTTATTCACGGACAAATCGTTCAAGCCTGGCTACCCGAACTCAACATAGACGAAGTGCTCATCCCCTGTGCCAAACACAGGGTAGCGCTACTTAATAAAAATTTACTACGTCTAAGTTTGCCTTACGAGTACGAACTTACCGTACTGGACTCTCACGCCTGCGTACAATATGCACGCAATTCCCATAAACGCATTTTAGCCCTAGTAGGTACGTTACAAGAACTAGCCGATTTAATAGAAGACGGCTTGCAGATAAAATCCATCAATATTGGTGGTATGCATTTTAAAGACAATGCCCAAAAGTTGGCCGAAAACGTATTTTTGGACGAGCAAGATAAACATTGGCTTAAAGTAATTAAGGGGCTGGGGATTCAAATTGAAACGCGGGCTGTCCCCAACGCCAAATCTATTTCGGTAGAGGAGGCCCTCAAATGACCACACTACTGGCTTTGTGCGGGCTGGGTGCTCTGTTAGAACTGGATACTACGTATGCCTTTCAACTTACGTTCTCGCGCGGAATTATTGCCGGCCCGTTACTGGGGTTGTTAATCGGGGACCCGCTTACCGGGCTTCAAGTCGGTATTTTTACAGAACTTTTATTTTTAGATATGAGCCCCTTGGGTTGTATCCTTCCCCCTAGTGCTACGGTTTGTTGTACCATTACGTTAGCCTTGTTCACGTTAAAAATACCGCTATACTTTGCGTTCTTTTTTGGAGTAGTAGGTGCTATTTTATTTTCAGGATTAGAAATCTTTTTACGTAAACGCCGTTGCGGGTGGATCGCCCAACAAGAACAAAAAATTATTCATAACCCCGCTCATTTGTCTTACTGTATCGTGACAGCGTTATTTATG
>CACXHA010000105.1 GCA_902767385.1 uncultured Elusimicrobium sp. | reverse complement strand
TATTGCTTACACTACTCCCGCCCAAGTGGCCACCCAAATTCAGCAAGCGGTAGCCGGGCTTGATAAATCTACGGCTTCTACCGGGCGGCATACCACCTATAAGAATCGCTACGCTATCGCTTTGTTGCTGGCGCTACTGTGTTTGGCGGGGTATCTGTTATGGCCGGACGGACGTAAAAAAGGTAAAATAAAATGATGAGATACATTGCACTTTTGTTACTATTTTGCGCGGGACCCTTGCAAGCCGGGGTCAGCGGGGACGTGCGCCAAGGCGGCAAACTCTACGCCCACGAAAAATACGGACAAGCGCTTTCCAAATATCAACAAGCTCTCCAAGCCGACCCAGATAATCCGCAAGCCAACTTCGGGGCCGGGGCCGCTGCGTATTACTTGAAAGATTACGATACCGCAGCCAAAGCGTTTGAAAACACCGTTTCCAACTCCCCACAACTGCGTCAAGATGCTTTGTTTAATTTAGGCAACACACATTACCGTGCGCACCAAAAAGAAGAAGCCATTGCCGCCTACAAACAGGCCATTTTGCAAAACCCGCAAGATAAAGAAGCCATCCACAATTTGCAACTGTTACTAAAAGAACAACAAAACCAGCAAAACCAAAATAATCAAAATAACGAGAATAAAGATAAAAATTCTCAAAACCAGGACCAAAAAGAACAACAAAATAACCAGGGGCAAGCACCCCAGCAACAAGAGCCGCAACAAAACAAACAACCGCAAGATTCCAAACCGCAGCAGCAAGGTATGGATAAACAAGATGCCCAGCGCGTGATGCAACTGGCACGCGATAACGAATATAAACGCCCTACGCAACCCGGCCCGTCCGGTAATGATGAAAGCGTGGAGAAGGATTGGTAATGAAACGCATTTTTTTAGCAATTTTGGCTTTCTTTTTGAGTACCTGTTTGTACGCACAGGTACAACTTTCTGCCACCACCGATAAAACTACTTTAACTTTAGATGATGAGCTGACCCTTACGGTGCAAGTTTCCGGCGTAAGCGGCAATATGGTTATGCCGCAACTGCCCAGTTTGCCGGCTTTTAACGTTTATTCGCGCGAAGCGGCACAGTCCAGCGTGAACGGGAAAAGCACGCTATTTTTTAAATACACCATGATGCCACGCTTTGTAGGCAACACTACTATCGGCCCGGTTACGTTTAAGTATGGCGGCAAAACGTATCAAACTAAACCTATTTCTATTCGTATTTATCGTTCAGGAACGTCCGTACCCAAAGCTAACAATACCCAATCCCAAAATACCGCACAGGCCGCCAAGGCCGTTGACCAACTGCCGCCCTTAGAGCGTGAACTGGCTACCCGCGCCTACGCCCACACCAGTGAGCCGTATTTCCTGGTAGCTGCCGTAAGCAACAAAACCCCGTACCTCAATGAACCTTTTATCCTGGCCGTGCGCTTTTATTATTCACAGTCATTTTATGATGCCCCCTACCAAAATCCGGCCGTTTCCAATTTATTTATGGAAGAAATCGGGGAGGCCCAAGGCCAGCAAAATATCCAAGGCCGCACCTACCGTTATGAAGAAAAACGCTACCAGTTAAGCGGCGTAAGCGCCGGTAAAGCCCGCATTGGGGCTGCCACCGTTACGTTCCGCCCCGGGGATTCCCCCCTCTCTATTTTTGACCGTTTCTTTGGCGGTTCCGCCGTACAAGCGGAGCAAAGCGTTTCCTCTAAACCGATTGAGGTTACCATTAAACCACTGCCTACCGCCAACAAGCCGGCCTCTTTTTACGGAGCCGTCGGCACCGACTACACCTTTTCCGCCAAGTTGGACCATGACCAAACCGAAGCCGGCGAAGCCGTTACTTGGTCCGCCACCGTACAAGGACCGGGCAACTTAAAAACTACGTCCGATTTGGTCTTTCCCACCGTACAGGGCGTTACGGCTTATCCCGCGGCCCCGGCGGCGGGAGTGTTGCCCAACCAAAAAGACCGCAGCTACAAAGTATTTAAAACAGAACTCGTTCCCCTTTCGTCGGGCACCTACACACTGCCCGCTATCTTGTGGTCTTATTTTGACCCTAAAACAAACGCCTATAAGACGTTAGCTTCCCAACCGCTTACCTTGACCGTTACGCCGGCTACCCACACCGAAAAGCAAGTCAATTTCGGTAGCGTGGAACCGACCGGAAACGGCATACAAACGCTCGGCAAAGATATCCGCTATGTGATTAGCGACTCGGCCCCACAAACCTCTTGGCTAGTGCTGTTGCCCCATTGGAAATGGGTACATGCGCTCGTGTTTATCTGGCTGGCGGTTTGTCTGTTTATGGCCTCTGTCGGCAAAAAAACAGCCGCCAAAAAACATGCCTATTTAGCCGCCAAAGCGCAACTTAAAAAAGCCAAAATTTATGAAGATGTTGCCGATACGCTGTCAGCTTATTTACTAGCCAAGTGGAATATTTCCACCGCCAGTTTGCCGCTTAAAGACATGGAGCAAGCCCTTGCTAAAAAAGGCGTATCGCCCGACGTACAAGAACAGTTTGCCCAGTTATGGAAAGACTTGGAATCGGCCCGCTTTTCTCCGCAGGCAGACCAAGCCGCCACCTTGGCCCAATTTACTACCCGCAGCGCAGAGCTACTTAAAAAACTGGAGGAAACCAAATGAAAAAACTAATCCTCTTGGTCTTGTTTTGTGTCGGTTTAGTTACCGTAGGAGTGGGCCAAACCGCCGAAGAATTTTACCGGGCCGGGCAATACGCGCAGGCCTTGTCTGCCTATGAACAGGACCTAAAAAACTACCCAAACAACCCTTATCTTTACTACAATATAGGTAACTGCTATTTTAAAATGGGAAGTAAAGGCCTAGCCGTGGCCAATTACTACCGCGCGTTTAAGATTTACCCAAGGGATAACGATATCCGCCATAATTTGTCTTTGGCACTGGCCAGCGGCGGCGAAACGTTAGTACCTACCGGAGTGCCGGTGGCGCTACACAAAGCGTTTTTTGTGTTTTCGCTGGCGGAACTGAAAGGACTAGTGTGCCTACTGGGGTGGACCCTGTGTCTGCTAGCGGGAGTGTTGTTACTTACCCGCAAAACAGGCAAATTGTCCCTGGCGTGTGCCGTCCTATTTTTACTGTGCGCCGGTTGGTTTTATGTGCGCCACACTTGGGAAACACAACCCTTAGCGGTAGTTGCTTCCCCGGTGGCAGAAGTACGCAGCGGCCCCGGAACCAATTTCCCGGTAAGTGCTTCGGTGCAACAAGGGCACTTGGTGGAACTAGCAGACCAAAAGGATAACTGGCAACAAGTGATTGTTAAATCCCAGGGTCTTAAAGGTTGGATTGAAAACAGCGCCTTAGAGCGCATTTAAGAGAGGTTTTATGTTTGTACAACAACAAGCCGATGAACTGATTGAAGTGGTAAAATACGTCAAAGAAAATTTAGCCGGTTCGGTGGAAACCTTGGCCCAAGAAGTAATTAAATGCTTTCAAAACGGACACAAAGTAATTTTAATGGGTAACGGCGGCAGCGCCGGGGATGCCCAACATATTGCCGCCGAATTTGTAGGCCGCTTTAAAAAGGAACGTCCCTCTTTGCCCGCCCTGGCACTTAACACCAATACCTCTACCTTAACCGCGATTGGCAACGATTATTCCTATGACGTAGTATTTTCCCGCCAAATAGACGGATTTGCCCAGGCCGGGGACGTGGTAATTGGTATTTCCACGTCGGGCAATAGCAAAAACGTTTATTTAGCCTTGGCGCTAGCCAAACGCAAAGGCTGCTACACCGCGGCTTTCTTAGGTAAAGACGGCGGCACCATTAAAGGAATTTGTGATTTACCTTTAGTTGTAAAATCTAACAACACCCCGCATATTCAAGCGTGCCATATCTTTATGGGCCATTGTATGTGCGAACTGGTGGACCAGGCCTACTAATGAAAATAGCAATCGGTTGCGACCACGCAGGTTTTGCATTAAAAGAAACGGTCTTACGGGTACTCAAAGATCAAAAACATACGGTACTTGACTGCGGCACTAACTCGTGCGAGCGGGTGGACTTCCCGGACTTTGCCCTCGCGGCCGCCCAAAAAGTAGTCAGCGGTGAAGCGGACCGCGCCATTTTAGTTTGCGGCTCGGGCGTGGGTATGTGTATTGCCGCTAACAAAGTAAAAGGAATCCGCGCGTGCGTCTGCCACGACGCTTATTCCGCCCACCAAGCCGTAGAGCACGACAACTTAAACGTGCTTTGTTTAGGGGCACTAGTCATCGGCCCGGAACTAGCCGAAGAAGTAATTAAACAATTTTTAGGCGCTGCTTTTATCACAGGGTCCTCCTATGAGAAACGCGTCCAAAAAATACTTGCGTTTGAAAACGCACATTTTAAATAAACTTAATGATAGGAAGGAAGAAGTAACTATGAAGACACAAGCAAATCTGTTAGCCCAAGGTATTATCCGCGAAGGCGAGATCAAATTAGACACCCTGGAATTTAACACCAAGTTTTGGGCCAAAGACCCTACCCTGTGGAAACAAGACGATTACCATAAAGACTTTATCGTTAAATTCCTCGGCTGGCAAAAGGTGTATGATTGGACGTTGGAGCGCGTGGATGATGTCCTTAATTTTGCCCAAGAAGCAAAAGCCAATTTTAAGCATTGTGTCGTGATGGGGATGGGCGGTTCTTCGTTAGCGCCCGAGGTAATCCGCACCGTATTTGGCAAACAAGCCGGATACCCCGAACTGATTGTATTAGATACCACCAACCCCGATTGGGTCGGCTCTGCCCGCGCCCGCATCAACCCGGCCGAAACGCTGTTTATTTTTGCCAGCAAATCCGGCGGTACGGTGGAACCGTCTTCCCAATTTGCCTATTTCTACGAAGAAGTTAAAAAAGCCGGCATTAAAGTACCCGGCCAAAATTTCATCGCCATTACCGACCCGGGCACAGGTTTAGAGAAATTAGCCAAAGATAAAAAATTTCGCAAAGTATTTTTAAACCCGGCCGACATTGGGGGCCGTTTCTCGGCCTTATCTATGTTCGGTATGGTGCCCGCCGCCATTATGGGGGTAGACATTAAAAAACTCTTGGAAATTGCCAAAGAAGAAGCGGCTACTTTCGGCCCGGAAGCGCCGATCAAAGGCAACGCCGCTTTGGAACTGGGCGCTTTAATGGGGGCGTGCGCCGCCAACCAAACACGCGACAAACTCACCTTATTAACCCCGGCCGACTTTGCTACATTCGGCTTGTGGGCCGAACAACTGGTAGCCGAATCTACCGGTAAAGAAGGCAAAGGTATCGTTCCGGTGGCCGGCGAAACACGCGTACCCAACTTTACCTACCGCGATGACCGTTTCTTTGTCCACCTTTCTACAGGCAGCGAAGACGACAAAAAAGTAACCGCCTATGCCAATCAATTAGCCGCCAACGAAATGCCGGTATTTACGATTTACATGACCGACAAGTACCAGCTTGGCGCAATGTTTTTGCTGTGGGAAATTGCTACCGCCGCCGCGGGAGCGATTTTAGCCATTGACCCCTTTGATCAACCCAACGTGCAAGCCGCCAAAACCATGACCAAAGAAATTTTGGCCAAACTGGCTAAAGGGAATATACCGGTCGAAGTATCCGCGCCGATTTTAGCCGCAGATGACACCAACGTTAAACTGGAAACATTGGGCCAAGATATTTACTCGCTCTTGGAAAGTAACGATTACTTGGCAATTTTGCCGTATGTGTATCCGTCCGAAGACGTGGAAAAAGCCCTTTTGGCTTTGCGCGATAAAATTATGAACAAAACCAAACGCGCCGTTTTGTTTGGTTATGGGCCGCGCTATTTACACTCCACCGGGCAGCTGCACAAAGGCGACGGAAACAATGGAGTGTTTATCATCTTGTCGGCAGACCCGGAGAGTGACATTAACATCCCCGGTCAAAAATACACCTTTGGGCAGTTGTGCAACGCCCAGGCGTTAGGGGATTTCCAGGCCTTGCAAGAAAAGGGCCGCCGCGTGATTAAGTTGCACCTCACGCAGCCGCTCGCTGAGCACATTCAAAAAATTACAGACTTATTCTAGACGATTGGCGGCCCGGTAACAGGGCCGCCTATTTTTATGCCTATCAAAGTATTTATCCAAACGTACGGTTGCCAAATGAACGAGGCGGACTCGGAAGAAATGTTTTTGCATTTGTCCGCCCGCGGTGCTATGCGTACGGATAAATTGGAAGATGCAGATGCCGTCTTAATCAACACCTGCACCGTACGCGACCACGCCGAGCACCGCGCCATTTCTTTTTTGGGCCGTCTATGCAAATGGAAACGGCAAAACCCCAAACGCATTATCATTTTTGCCGGGTGCGCGGCGGAGCGTTTAGGCAACCAACTTAAAAAACGCTACCCGTATTTAAATATCGTTTCGGGAGCCAAAGAAATTGAAAATTTCCCCCTCACGCTAGACAAAAGCGGTTTGTTTGGACCGGTGGGAAAAGCCGCCACCGCAAAACCGGGATTATTTGCCTACGCTACCATTATGCGCGGGTGCAATTTTAACTGCACTTATTGCATTGTGCCCAGTGTGCGCGGACCGATTAAATGTTTGCCCGCGGCCGACATTTTAGCAGACGTGCAACGCAAAGCTCAGGCCGGTGCCAAAGAAATTATGCTGTTGGGGCAGACGGTCAATGCCTATCAGGACGGCAACGTCAGCTTTGCAGACCTTTTAAACCGCGTAAGCGAAGTGCCCGGCGTGGAGCGCGTCCGTTTTACCAGCCCACACCCGATTTATTTTACGCCCCAATTTTTAGCCGCCGTAAAGGATAACCCTAAAATTGCACGCCATGTGCACTTACCGGTGCAAAGCGGTTCGAGCAAAGTGCTTGGCGAAATGAAACGCGGCTACACGCGCGAAATTTTCTTAGAAAAAGTGCATGCCCTGCAAGCAAACGGTTTTGAAATTTCTACCGATATTATCGTCGGCTTTCCTACTGAAACAGAGCCCGATTTTGAACAAACCCTTTCGCTAGTGGACCAAGCCCGGTTTATGGCGGCTTATTGTTTTAAATATTCCCCCCGTCAAGGTACGGTGGCCGCCCAAATGCAACTGCATAGTGAAGAAACATTGGAAAAACGTTTGGATATTTTGTTAAATAAAGTAAAAGGCCTGGCTGAAGCAGCTTATGCGCGCCAAGTGGGAACTGTACAACAAGTTCTTATGGAAGAACCGCATAAAGGGAAAACATCCACGAACTTTTGGGTACAAACAGGGCTTGCTTTTTCCCCCGGCAGTGTGGTAAGCTGTAAGATAGAGAGAGCCGAAGGCACACTTTTATTTGCGAGGATTGAACATGACTAAAAAATATTCCGAAAAACGCCGTCATCCGCGTATGCCGGTAATTAGCAACTTAATTGAACCCGTCAATTTACGTTATAAAACGCAAGACGGAAAAGAAACCTCTTTGGTAGCCATCTTGGCTGATTTATCTGCTTCCGGTATGCGTATGATTAGCTTTTTGGGTGCGCCGCTAGCTGACAAGTTCTCCATTAGCCTTCAACTGCCGGGCACAGATAAAATGGAGGTAGATGCAAAACTCGCCTGGGTCAAACAACGTGAAAACGTATACACCATTGGGATTGAATTTATTAAAATGGCTGAAAAAGATGCCAAACTTATTAGCGAAATGGCCGATGATTTTAACGATTGTGATACGCGCATTTTGCTGAAACTGCCCGACGTGTGCAACCCCAAATGCAAATGCCACCGCATTTGCAACAAAATTCAAAAAGACGAAAGTTTGTTTGAATAAGAAGTTCTTGGCTCTATGCATTAAAAACCCCCGGTTTTCGCCGGGGGTTTTTTAATAGAATTAAAGAAAACTAATCTTCCGCTTCGTAATAATCTCTTACAAACAGGGCAATATGCGCTAGCCACGTGCCCCCTACAAACACAATAAAACAGTAAGAAAACCACCACATCTTTGTAATGGGGTTATAATCGTGCAACAGGGCGTCCACTAAGAGCGTGCTTAACACCCACACCATATACATCCACACCACCACCGTAACGGCACGAAACACAAAATCAAGCGTGGCTTTGAGCAACCCTTTCTCTTCATACGGCGTTTTAAAATAAAGTTTTAGTTTTTCCATATTTTCCTCTTATTGGGCAGGTGCGTAACTAGCCGTACCTACCGGGATTTCCTGTGGTGTGTACGAATCATAAGATATTGGGGCAGTAGCATCCGCGGTTGCACCAAGGTCTTCATTAAATTCACTTTCACTTAAAGGGATTTGTGGCGCGGAAGCTGTAGCCGGGGTAGCTTCGCTATTATCTTCTTCTTCAATCATCTCCCGGCCGGGTTTACGGTTGCGTGCACGGATTCCCGCGGAGGTTTCAATAACGGCACTCTTTTGTTCTAAAACTGCATTCTCTTCAAAAACTCCCTCTGGTATTTCACACGGATTTTGGGCCAAAGTTTCCTGCGCGGCTTGGCGGCCCTCTTCCAGAGCTTTGCGTTTTTCCATTTTTTCTTGTTCGCTCACGCGCCCGTCCGTTATTTTAGGAAACGTCCGCGTAGGTACAAAAGATTGGCTCAGCCCCACTTCTTCCGGTTTAAAAGCGTTGTTCCGGGCGGTGGGCCGGGTTTGGTCTCTCTCTGGTTCGGTAAGGTTCGGTGAACTCACCCCGGAAAATACAAGCCCCGGGTTATGCACGCCGGAGGTGTCATTTTGCGGATACAAACAGTATTCCACGCGTTGGGAGGTAGTTGCTTTTTGATGAGCATCTACCCGCGTTTGACACGTAGACTGCGCGCGCGTAGCAAGAGCCAAACAAAAAATACTTGTGATTAAAACCGTTTTTTTCATACAAAAGCCCTGTACTTCTATCATAGTACATTTTGAATTTTTTTGCACAAAAAATTCATATAAACAAAAAGGGCGAAATGTTTCGCCCTTAAAACTTGTCACCGGGTGGGCTCGAACCACCGACCTATTCCTTATGAGAGAATCGCTCTAACCAGCTGAGCTACGGTGACGTAAATCGTACCT
>CACXHA010000104.1 GCA_902767385.1 uncultured Elusimicrobium sp. | reverse complement strand
GCAGGAAATGCAAAAAATATTTTTTAGTGATATGGACGAGGCACTCCCTAATGCGGCCCACCGCGGGCTTGCCACGCTGGAAAAGCAGGGTTTGTTAAAAGGAATTATCACGCAAAATATTGACGGTTTGCACCAGCGTGCGGGTAGTAAAAATGTGGCGGAGTTTCATGGTACCATTCACACGCTTTCGTGTTTGCATTGTGGGCGTAAGTACCGTTTGGAAGATGTGGATTTAGCTACACTCCCCCCCACCTGCCTGTGCGGCGGGGTGCTCAAGCCGGATTTTGTTTTTTACGGGGAAGGGATTCCCCCGCGTGCGTATGAACAGGCCGCGCAACTCACGCAAGAAACGGATTTGATGTTTGTAATCGGTACAGCGGGGCAAGTGATGCCGGCTTGTAGTTTGCCGTACGCGGCTAAAGAACATGGGGCCAAAATTGTGGAAATTAATCCGGCTTCTTCGGCATATACCGGGCAGATTACGGATTTGTATTTTCCGCTTAAAGCAGGTGAATTTTTCACACAACTGATACGTGAAATGAACTTATAAAAAAGCCCCGGGTCAGTTCCCGGGGTTTTTTGCGTAAAGCGTTTTTATTTGCTAGGCATTAAATAAAGAACCAACAACACGATCCAACCTAGTACCGGGATTAACCCAATCAGCAATAACCAAGGGCTAAAACCACCGTCGCGTAAGCGGCGTGCTGCAATCCCTAAAGAGGGCAACAAAACTGCCAACTGACATACAAAGTACAAGATGTCCCCGGCTTTGCCGAAAAATCCCAGTATAATGGATAGTACTAAAAATACTAAGAAGTTAAACAACACAAACAACCAAAATTGTTTGCGGGTTGCTTTGCCAGCAAAATCAAGGTAATGATTTTTGATGGGGTCAATAAAATACGTGCTAAATACGTTCATACATCCTCCTTAAGTAAAATTGACTTCCCCACCACTATACAATAAATTGAGCTGCTTTGGCAAGACAAAAACAGAAAAAATCCCCGGTCGTAAAACCGGGGATAAAACGAGCATGAAACGCTTTTTATTAAAGCGGATCAAACATAGTGCGCAAACGTGGTTGCAAGGTCTGAGCGGCTTGGATAGAACCTTGAGTCTTTTTGGCCTGTTTGCGGGCCTTGGAAGTCGTGCTGCGCGCTTTGGAACGTACTTGCGTAACCGGTTGTTCCACTGCATCGGTCATCTGTTTTACTTGAGGTTCCACTTGCGCCTGCGCTTGTTTGGCGGCTTGCTCTAGTTTTGCCTTTTCGGCCTCGGCTTGTGCTTGGGCCGCTTTTTGAGAATCTTCCTTGAGTTTGGCTACACTTTCCTCTAAAATAGAACGTTCTTGGATGACTTGATTGCGCAAATCTTCGGCGTTGGCGGCCGCTTCTCGTTGGGCGGCACTGGCTTGAGTGTCGACGTGCGCATTGAGTAATTCTACCTCTTCAATGGCACCTTCATAGTAGTCCTGCGCTTCTTGGGAAGCTTCGTCCAACGTCAAGCGGCTATTTTGCTGCAGTTGGCGCACCAGTTCTTCATCTTGGGCAAGTTGGGCTTCTAACTCACGCACAGTGGCCAGGCGGGCCGCTTCCTGCTGCAGCGCATCCTGGTAAGCTTGGTCTGCCTTGCCGGCAATTTCGCGTGCGGTGGCAGAGGCGGGCAAGGTTTGTTGGGCGGCTTGCAATGCATTCACACCGCTTACATTGGCGCGGGTTGTATCAGCTCCTTGTTCTACTAAGAAATTCGCCATTGCTTGATTGGGAACAGAGAGTGCGGTAATAAGCGGGGTGTTCCCGTTTAAATCAGTAGCATTGATGTTAGCTCCCCGGCGTACCAAATCGGTAGCTACACTGGCATTGGGAGCATAGGCGCTATACATTAAAGCGGTTTTACCTTGGGAATCTTTTTGTTCTAAATTGATGTTTTTGTCACGCAACAAGGTGGACACGCAGTCTTCATGCCCTTTGGCGGCGGCGCGCATGAGCGGGGTTACGCCGTTTGCATCGGCGGTATTGGGATTGGCCCCGGCTTGAAGTAAAGCCCGCACGGCACTGTTTCGTCCATTTTCAGCGGCATACGCTAAAGGAGTGCGCCCGCTATTATCGGTTACATTGACATTGGCGTTATTGTTGGTCAACGTGCGGATGACGCGGTCATGTCCCTCGGCACTTGCGGCAGCTACGGCTCCTACTCCGGTAGCGGGATTGCGGTAATTTACATCGGCCCCGTTAGCAAGTAAGACCTTTACGTTTTTATCATATCCTTTTTGTGCCGCGTAAATTAACGGGGAGTTCCCGGCGGCATCTGCCATATTGATTGCTTCAGGGAAACGTTTCACTAACGTAGAAAGCATTTTCTCATCTTCAAAGTTGGATGCATACAAAAGAGGGGTCTTCCCGGTGTCATCTTTAACAACGGCGTTAGCGCTTTTGCTTAGCAGATAATTAACTACATCTGTATTTCCTGCGGCAGCAGCAGCCACCAACGGAGTGACACCGAAAGGGGAGGACGCGTTGACGTCGGCCCCGGCTTGTACTAAATATTTAACGACGTTGAGGTTTCCTTTTTCGGCTGCTACGGTTAGTGGGGTAAGGTTTGCGTAGTTGCGTTCGTTTACATCTACATTTGCGTAAATCAGTGTGCGTACACGGTCTTCATCGCCGATTTTAATCGCGCGGATTAAAGAGGTATCGTACACATATTTGGTTTTAGCCACTGTGTGGTTACCCAAGGTATTGCTAGAGTAGGATTGCGGGTCGGCCCCAAACACTTTACCATGGTAAATGCCGTCATCAACTTGGGCTTGTTCTTGGGCTACTTGGTTAGCCAAACGGGCTTGGCGCGCGTTGCGTTCGGCCAAGGTTTCACCGCCAATACCGTTGACGTAATGTTCTTGCTGTGCAACTAACGGTAGTGCGGAAACAGTTAAAGCAATTAAGAATGCAGTTTTTTTCATGCTCATTTCCTCCACCTACATTATAACAAAAAGTTACGTCTTGCGGAGGTTTTATACAAAAAATAAAAAAATACTTGATTTTTTTAAAATTACCTTGTAATATGGGAAATATAGGGGAATACGATTTCATCCCAGAGCTATTCGATATACCCCCCGAATGGTTCTGACCCGGGCGGGACTAAGTGCCCGCCCTTTATGTTGCAAATTTGATATAATAAAAATATAAAACTTTTTTATAGGAGAATAATTATGGCTTATAAAGTAAATCCCGAAGTTTGCATTAACTGCGGTGCTTGCGAATCTTCTTGCCCGGTAGGTGCTATCAGCGAAGTAGACGGAAAAAGACACATTGATGCCGCCAAATGCATTGAGTGCGGTTCTTGCGCCGGTACTTGCCCGGTGAGCGCCATTTCGTTATAAGTAATGGGTGCTTTTAAAGCCCTCCCCTTTGCGGGGAGGGCTTTTTTGCTTGCCTACGGAGATAAAAGTGTGGTACAATATATAAAGTAAGGAAAACCTAACTTTTATGGAACACGCTACATCTCGTTCATTATATCAATTAAAAGCCGGTAATACGGCGCAGATTAAAGAAATTCAAAGTGATGGCAAAATGACTGCCAAACTGGCGGCTATGGGTATTGTGCGTGGGCAGTTTATCACGCGCAAAAAGGGTTCGTCACCCGTCGTGGTGGAAGTATCTGGGACCGAGGTTGCTATCGGGCGTGAAACCGCCAAAAAGATTTTAGTAACCGCTAAAAAAAATACATTTTTATTGGCGGGCAATCCCAACGTAGGGAAGAGCTTAATTTTTTCACGCTTAACGGGAATTGGGATTATTTCTTCTAACTTTCCCGGTACGACTGTGGGGCTTAACTACGGCACTACGCAGTTTAAAGGCGAGAGTTACGATATTGTGGATATTCCTGGCCTTTACCGGCTGGAAGAAGAGTGGGTCATTGAAGGCAAAAAACGTAACTTATTTAAAGAACTCACGTATGATTTTATCGTTTGTGTGGCGGATGCATCACACTTAGAGCGAAATTTATTTTTTGTGTTGGAAATTTTACAACTCCAAAAACCGCTTATCTTGATGCTTAATAAATTTGACGAGGCCCAACGCAAAGGGATTAACATTGATGTTAAAAAACTTTCCAAACTCTTGGGAATCCCGGTGATTCCCACCGTAGCCACTACCGGTGAAGGACTTAAAGAACTGGAGCGTGAAGTACTCAAATTATCAAACGGTGCCACTCCCAAAACCGCATTGGAAGTTCCCCCCGCCGCTGAAGAAAAATGGCAGATGATCGGGCGCATTATTCAACAAGTGCAAGAAGTAAAACACAAACACCCTTCGTTGTGGGAACATCTGCAAGGGTTGGCTACCGCGCCGGCTACCGGGTTGCCGCTTGCGTTACTGACGTTAGTAATTTCCTTTTTCCTGGTGCGGTTTGTGGGCGAGAGTTTAATTGATTTGTTAGACCCACTGTACGAAAATTATTATTTCCCGTTTTTGGAAAAAATCTTTGCACCTATTAAAGACAACGCGCTGGGACTTATTTTATTAGGCGATGGCGGCGAAAATTATTTTGGGGTGCTGACCGACGGATTGCATATCGCGCTTGTGGATGTGATGCCGTATGTATTGGCCTTTTACACGCTACTAGGGTTCTTGGGAGAGTTAGGTTATTTGCCGCGTTTAGCCGTTCTCTTAGACGGAATTTTGCATAAGATTGGCCTGCATGGGTACGGGTCCTTGCCAATTATGCTGGGTTTTGGGTGCAAGGTTCCTGCCGTTATGGGTGTGCGTGTACTGGAAACGCGGCGTGAACGCGTCATTGCGCTAGCACTTATTTTGGTACTGGCACCTTGTATTTCTCAAACGGCCATGATTATTTCTATTTTATCCCCCTACGGCATAAAATATATGCTGATGGTATTTGGAGCCCTGGTAGTAAACGGCATTGTAATCGGTACGCTACTTAATAAACTTATGCGCGGGGAAACGCCCGAACTGTTTATGGAAATTCCGTCGTGGCAAGTGCCGCAACTGCGCCCGCTTATGCGCAAAATTTGGATTCGCATGAAGGAATATTTATTAGATGCGTTGCCGCTTATCTTAGTAGGGATTGTGTTTGTAGATTTGATGCAGCTTAGCGGCCTTACTGCGTGGCTTACAAAAATTTTACGTGCACCGGTGGAGTGGGCGCTGGGACTACCGGCAGATGCTACCCCCCTCTTATTACTTGGATTTTTACGTAAGGACGTGTCTATTGCCTTGTTAGAACCGTTCCACTTAACGCCGCAGGCGCTGGTTGTGGCGTGTGTATTTATGAGTATGTATATGCCTTGTGTGGCAACGTTTTTTGTCATGCTGCGCGAGAGCGGGTGGAAAGACACTTTGCGCGTGGTACTGCTGACATTAGGGTTTGCCACAACTACGGCGATTTTGTTACGTACAATATTGATGTAAATGGGGTTAAATAAAAAAGCACCCATCTATAAAATGGGTGTTTTTTTTGTGTCAAATTTTGCTTATTTTACGGCATCTTGCACAATGCTTTCTAGCACGTGCAACACTTTTTCAGCCCAGTTTAAGCTGCACCACTCATACGGTCCATGGGGGTTTTCATACCCGGCAAAAATGTTAGGGGTGGGCAGCCCCTTAAAGGACATTTGCGAGCCGTCTGTTCCGCCGCGTGCCTGCGTGAGATGATAAGAAATTTTATTTTCTTTAAGAGCTTTTTCAAGTAGTTGCATGGCTTGCGGACGAGCTTTTAAAATATCGCGCATATTGCGGTACTGTTCTTTAAATTCCAGTTCAATTTTAGCGGCCGGATATTTGGCACGTTTTTCATCTAAAAGTTTAAGTAAGTCTTGTTTGAACTTGGCAAATTTAGTCAAATCATGCTCGCGCACAATACCTTGTACTTCGGCTTTTTCCAAACCGCCCGTAATGTCTTTAAACAAAATAAATCCGTCCTCTTTGTCGGTGGTTTCGGGTAATTTATCTTCGGGCCAGGATGAAATAATATCCGCCGCAATGCGTACTGGGTTGGCCATAAATCCTTTAGCAGAACCGGGGTGGCAAGCTTTGCCGACAATGCGCAGTACAAAACTGTCCGCATTGAAATTGCCGTGGTCAATGTCGCCCAAATTGGCGCCGTCAATGGTGTAGGCAAAATCCGCCGCAAATTTTTGCACATCAAAAAAAGTAATACCGGTACCCGTTTCTTCATCAATAGTAAACGCTACTTTAATCGGCCCGTGGGCAATTTCGGGGTGCTTTAATAAATGCTCGGCCAGCGTCATAATAATAGCAATGCCCAGTTTGTCATCGGCCCCTAAGAGGGTATTGCCGTCGGCTGTTACAATGTTATCCCCCACACATTGGGCTAGACGTGGAGCGTTTTGTTCACTAAGCACCATATTTTTTTCTTGGTTAATTACCAAGGGGCCGCCGGCATAATTTTCGTGTAAAACGGGGCGGATATTGTGTCCGTTATAGTCGCTAACGGTGTCCATATGGGCAAATAAGCCAATGACGGGAGCTTTTTGGTCGGTAGTGGCGGGGATGAGCCCGGTAACAAAGCCATATTCGTCCACCTCTACTTCTTGGATTCCTATTTTTTTCATTTCGGCTGCCATTTGGTGAGCAAAAGAAATTTGGGAATCGGTAGTGGGCGTGACGGTACCGGCCGGGTCGCTCGTAGTGTCAAAAGCGACGTAGTGCACCAGACGGTTATAAATTTTTTGTTGTAAATCGTTCATAATTTTCCCCCTCAAAAGCTCTTTTTATTATACAATTTATTTATCTTACACTTGGAGGATTTTATGCGCAAGTTAGTATTACTGGTTTGTTGTATGGGGCTTTTAGCTGGGTGTGCTACGGTAAAGCAAGCTCAAAATTTAAAAGATTGTACCTATGCTTTAAAAAGCGTAGAAATTGGGGAATATTCTCTTACATCTTTTGATTTCTTAATTACTATTGCTATTACCAACCCCAATAAAAAGGAACCTGCTAAATTAAAACGTTTTGTAGGGGTGTTGACCGCTAATGACGAAAAAATGGCGGATGTTACGCTGAAAGATATTGAAGTGGCCCCGGGAGCTACTTATAACGCGAAAGCCAAAGTGAACGTGCCTATGACTACTTTTGGTAGCAAGTTGTTGGGGTTAATTAGTATGGGGAGCGGAACGATTGATTACCACTTGACGGGTACTATGTATTTTGAAGGGCCGATGGGTGTGGAAATTCCGTTGCCGGTAGATATGGGCCGCTTAGGTAGTTATAATTAAAATCAGTTTGAGAAAAAAACTCCCCGTACCCAATTAGGTATGGGGAGTTTTTTATTGGAATTAAAACTTAACGTTTGCGGGAAGTAGCGCGGCGGGTTCCCGTTCGGCGTTGCTGTTTGGGGGCCGGGGTCGGTTTGGTAACGGCCTCTACCGCAGCAGACTGAGATACGTTAATTCCGTAAGCTTGGTCCAGCAAGTTTTTAGCGTCCGAAATCGTTGGGTCTAACATACCGCTTTGCATATTGTAGTTAAAGCGATACACTGTTTTAAAGTTTTGCGGATTTTCCGGCGGAACTTTAACGGTAACCGAGTAATTGTCTGCTTCTACCGCTTCGGTGGTTTCCCAGGTAATTAAATCCGGGGAAATGGCAGGATACTTGCTTTCGATAAATTCCTTAAGCGTATATCCGTTGGGCAGCGGGAAATTTTGCACTTTTTCTTGTGCTTGCTCGCTTAACGAAGGGGCGGCTGGCTGGGCAGGTGTTTGTTCTTGGTCTAACAAAGCTTGCGTTTGTTGATTGTTAGCCGCAACAGCGGTTTGAGACTTGCCAGCAAGCAGGTTAACGGAGTTTGGCAGCACGTGCAAGAAAGCTAAGACCACATACGCAATCATCAAAACCAAAACTGCAACCAAGCCAAACACAATCCGTTTAGCCCATTTATTAGAGGAAGTATTTTTGATGCTGTGTTGGGCGTTAACGTCACTAAGCTCATTGACATCCAAACGGCCTGTTTTGCCCGGTTCAGGTATCATGGGTACAGTTTTAATGTCTAACGAAGCACCTCGTTTAGCTTGAATTGTATTTTCCAAATTAATTTGAGTAGCGGATAAGTCGTCCGGCAAGCCATCGGTACTGAGCGGCTGAGTGGATTGCTTTTTAAGAGAGGCTGCCAACATATCTTGAAAAATAGTTTCATGAGGAGGTTTCTCGTTTGTACCTTTTGCTGCTTCTTCTTCTACCTGGGCAGGAGGAACGAAGTCCGAAATTAAATAGGTAGAACCTTCTTTAAGTTCAATCTCCGTTAGTTCGTTGGGGTTTTGAGGATCGTTATTATCTCCTCCCCCTAGCACCATGCTCACCCCTAACGCAGCTTTTGCAGCGGCATCCGGGTCGGCGGGTGGCGGAGTTTGCAAGACATCTTCTCCAAAAGCCTCTTCCAAATCTTTTTGGGTGATTCCCTCTGCTTGCGATTGTTCGGTATCAGGTTCTTGAGCGGTAACTTGAGGTTGCTCAGGTGCTTGTGCTACCGGTTCGGCAGCCGCAGGAGTTGATTCTTGTAACACATCTTCTCCAAAGGCCTCTTCTAAATCTTTTTGAGTGAGCCCTCCTTCCTCAAGCGGTTGTTCTGGTTGCGTTTGGGAAATTTCTTCTTTGGCAGGGACCAATTCTTCTACTGTTTTTTCCGCAGAATCAGGCAACGCTTCCGGCTCAGTTTGCGCGGCGGAGGGTTGTTCTTGTTCTTCTAAAGAAGGCAAGGTCCCTTGAGGTTGTTCTTCCTGTTCTTGCGGCACCGGTTGTTCTATTTCCTGCGGCATATCTGCTACCGGCAGTTCTGCGGGTTGTGGGGTGGGTTCTTCTTGCGTAGGTTGTTCCATTTCTTGCGGCATATCTGCTACCGGCAGTTCTGCAGGTTGTGGGACAGGTTCTTCCTGCGCGGGTTGCTCTATTTCTTGAGGGGTATCCATAATCGGCAATTGAGAAGCCGTTTCTTGCGCTTTTTGTTCTTCTTTTTCTTCCCCTATAGCAGGAGGTAATACATCTTCTGGAAGTTGATCGGCCGGTAACACTTCTTCCACATGGGTAGGATCGTTCTTATCTGTTGCCAATGTAAACGCAGGTGCTTGCGAATTTTTGCCAGCAACGGCGGCGGCACCGACGGTAGCACCGGCAGCCAACGCGGCAGCCGCTAGCCCACTAGCCGTTAACGTCGATCCCGTAATTACTCCATCATCGGAAGCAGTAGACTGAGCGTTTGTTTCTTCTTGTTGGTGTTCGGCAATGATTTGATCCAAAACATCTTCTTTTGGCGAAGCTGTTAATTCATTGATGAGCTCATCTTTTTGGGCATCTAACAAGGAAGGTGTGGTAATAACTGCCTTTTCCACAACGGGTCCTTCTTCGGCAACAGGTGTAAAATTGAGCTGAGTTTCCATATCACGGATTTCTTCTTCTTCTTCTTCACGGGCCAAATCAGCCGAGGTTTCCCCCGTTACCAAATCGTGGAAATCGTTATCTTCCTCCCCTTCTTGTTTTTTTTGCGCAGGGTCTTCTATTAACTTTCCCCCATACATAGAGTCCAAGGCAGAGCGAATGACCAGTTCTTCCTCTTTGGGAGCTTCTTGCTCCGGATAGGATTCGGGTTGCGGGTCTTTCATATCACTGCGGGTAAGTGTAATGGTGTTGATAGCGGGGCCTTCCTCCTCTTCGGGGACAGGAATATTCGTTTGCGCAGGGGTAGCGGAAACAGCGATTTGTTGGGCTAATTGTTTGTTTTGTTCCAAAGCGTTGTCCAAGTCTGTTTGCATGGCACTCATTTTAGTTTGCAAAATAGAAACTTCAGTAGAGAGTGCATTGACTCGGTCCAATAAAACTTGGGGGTCTGCTGCGTTGGCAGCGGGAGCTGCTTGTGCGGATTGAGGGGCAGGAGTTTCTTCTACCGGCACTTCATCAAACTCGAAAACGGAAGAGGCTTTTACCCATTCTTGTCCGCCCTGAGCGGCCACTTCTTCCGAGCAGATTAGCGTATCGGGAGTAAAGCCGCTTAGCGTTACCAAACTAGATTCATCATAAGGTCCATCTACTTTGTCATTAATATATACCCAATATTTCATATGTTCTATCACCCTGTCATCTAAATGTACAACACCATGATAAAAGCATAGCAAATTATCATGCAAAAAAACAGTTTTTTATGCAACTTTAGCCTGTGCTAGGGCCTGTTTGTAATGCTCTAGCAACGCTTGTAATTCTTGCGGAGAATTTTTTTTCTGCGCAATTGGGCCTAACATATCGCTTAGTACTTCTACGGAAGACCCACTTTCCAGCATGTCTAATACAAACTGGGAAATAGGTTGACTGTACGTTCCGTTTAACTCTTCCACTAAGGTATGTAATGCAAAAATATGTTTTTGCCGGTTAGACTTCCAAAACGTATAATTTTGTAAGGACTTATTAAAAAACTGAATAATTTCTTCGGCGCTTTGGGTTCCTAAATAATTTTTCATTAAAGCCGGGGCTAACCCTTGCGTAAGCGAAACAGCCTTTAAATCCCGCATATAGACAGCTTGCTTAGTGGCTTCTTCTTGGCTGATTTTACCTAAGAGCACCTTGCAAGCAAGTTCTTTATTTTCGTCAGCACTTACGCAAAAGGGTAACGAATTTAACAGTTCTTCCATTTCTCGGTGCAGCGTTTTAAACGGTTTTTTTCCGCCAAAAGTTTGGGATAATTCGTATTCGCAACCGGCATACCAAGGGTTTTTGGATAAGCTGCGCCGTAAAAGTTCGCGTTCGCGCAGTAAAGATGCTTTTTGGGTGGCGGCTTCAAAACTTTCCGGTGTTCCGTCTAACAGCACGCGCACCGCTAAGCCTAAGTTTTCTTCTGGGTTGTCTACATAAGGTAATTTTTTAAGTACGGCATCATAAGCGGCGGCAATATCCTGCGGGGTTTTTGATTTCAAATACCGGCAGGCAATAATCAGTAAATCTTCTTCTAAGAGCTCATCATTAAGTAACTTGGAAGCCAGTGCAATATCTTGCGCGTCTTTGGGCGTAATTTGGCACAACATGGCCCGTCCCGCCAAAGAAGCACATAACTTTTTGTTGGAATTGTGCGCTAATAAATCTTCCAATAATTTTTCAAATTCCGGTTTGAACAAAATGCTAGCGGGTTGGGAATATAATAACTCCAAATCCGCGGTTAATTTTACGGACAAATGGTACTGATCTGCCAAGGTCAAAATATCGGTACGATTTTGAGCAATGCGTTCTTTGCTGGTGTTGTAAATTTCTTGTGCTTGCTGCAGTAAAATTTGAACCGCTTGGGCCACCCGTTGTTGGTCGGTCAAGTTTTCCGTCGGCACTTGGTTAAGAGCACGCTCAAAAGCTTCATCAAAATGATTGCGTGAGGAGAACGAAGCATATACTTCTAACAGTTTCCCGGTATCTTGCGCGGAAATATTGAGTGCGGCGCACAGCTCGTTAATAGATGTGGAATTATTATAAATGTGTAGTTGCCGCAACGCAGCCGACAGGGTACACTCGTCCAGTAACATTTTGGCAATGGTAGTATCTGTCATAGCAGAGTCTGAATTTAACTGTGCAGCTAAATCGGCAATGTCTTGTTGCAACTGGGCAATCGTCTTTTTATCTTCCAAGGTGTAGACTAGTTTGGCGGCATAATCGTTATCAATGCCGGGAAGCATATTATAAATGGTACTCAACATTCCGCTGCGTTTAGATTCAGTTTCGCTCATAGTAAACTCTGCACTAGTTTTTGTAATTTTTCGGCCCGTTCCGGCTGCGTAACATAGGCGGCATTAGCGCGGATATTTTCCACACAGCACGCTACGGCGCCGGTGAGTAAATGCCGGGCACAAGACACGTCCGAAAGGATAATTTTGTCAATAAGTGGGGCTATTTGTTCTAACTGTAAAAGCACTTTTTTACAGGCGGTAGCCGTATCGGCCGGAACGCAGGCAGCCTGCCAAAGTGCATCTTGCAATGCTGACGGGCGGGCCGGATCTGTTTTGGGAAGTTTGGCAGCGGACAGGTAACTTTGGTAAGCTTGCGCATCTTGTTGGGCTAAACTTTTTAATTCACTTAATAATCCGGAAAGTTTGCTGATGTGATGTTCTAAAGTTTGACGATTATCTTCCGGTGTAGCTTTGCGTTTAAACGTGGTGCGTGCAGCCATGAGTAGCAAACTGCATCCCATGGCTCCGGCAATAGCGGCAGCCGCCCCCCCACCTGGGGTCGGGTCGGCGGAAGAAAGAGCATCAAGCCATTGGTTAGCACCGTTTGTCCACTGCATAAGTTTCTCTACATAATAGTACCGGAGGGTAAGTCCGAATATTTTTTAATGCGCAACATTTTCAGGCGGTCTTCGTCAATTCCGGTACGGCTGAAAAACACATGTTCAATGGCGCTTGCCGGCATAATGTAACGCCCGCGTTTAACGCCTTTGGGGTCACTTTTAAGACCTAGCCACACACGCCACATAGTTAAATCTTTAAAATCTTTTTCTTCCAGTTCGGCGGCAGCGCGTTGAATTTTTTTAAGGTCGCCCAGCCCGCAGGTAACGACGGCATTGTGATAACCGCAGTTTTTGGCTGCACAAATATCGCGGTGCGTGTCGCCAATTACATATACGTGGTCGGCATCAAATTTAGTTTTAAATTTTTTCTCGGCGCGTTTGACGGCGGCTTTGAGCATTTCCTCGCGTGTGTGCCCGTCCGTACCAAATCCGCCGACGGTAAAATATTTATCCAGTCCGCTGGGTTTTAATTTGATGTACGCGCCTTTTTCTACATTGCCGGTGCCTAGGCCGATGACAATATCTTTGTCTTTGGCGAGTTCTTTTAAGAGTTTTTCCACGCCGGGGATGGCCTCGTATTTTTTCTCGCGCACTAAGGCGTTAACTTCGGTAGGCAGTTGGTCTACATAGGCTTTTTCCATTTTTTTTACTTCGGTGGCGGAAGGTTTTTTGCCTTTGTGGAGCATGCCGTAAATCAAAGAAAAGTTATCTAAATCGGTCCGCCCGGAAAAGAGATTATGTTCAATTTTAGGCAGTTTGCCGTAGAGTTTTTGGGCTCCTTTAGCTAGGGCGCGGCAACCGGCTCCGCCGGTGGTTACTAAAGTGCCGTCTAAATCAAACAAAACGAGTTTCTTCATTTACTTTCTCCTTTACTTTTTGCAATCCCGGTTACAATGTACGCACCGCCCACTGCTAAAATCATCCCCACAATTTTAGGAAGCGTTACTTTGTCTTGCCCGAAGGCAACCGATAGAATGTAGGTTCCTACTGGGTAGGATAAAATAATGGCGGTGGCTTTACTTAAATCCATATTGCGAATGGCTTGGTACCAGTACGAGTTTCCCAAAAAATAGTTGATAATCGCGCTGACTACCAGGATAATCCATAACGCGGGCGCGGAGGCGTCCAGCACAATGGAGCCGTCTAAAATAGGCCAACAAAGCACCAATAACCCTAGGGCCGGCAGCGCATAAAAAGCACGTGCCGCGGCAATACTTTGCGCCGATAAATCTTTGGGGAGTTTTTTGGCAAAAATGTGGCTTATTTGGTACATCCACACATAGCCGATTACCATTAAATCCCCTTTGGCTTGGATAGAAGTTCCCCCTTCCAGCACAATCATAATAACACCCATTAAAATCAGCACCGAGCCGCCGATTTGTTTAAGCGTGGGGCGTTCTTTGAGTAAAATGGCGGCAAGTATTAACGAGTAAATCATTTCCACTTGGTTGGCGATAGAGGCATTTACGGGCGTGGTATATTTTAGGGCAATCATAAACATCGTCATGGGCAGCGCAGTGCCGAAGGTGCCCATGCCTAGGGCTTTAGGCCAAACATCCTTACGGAAAAGGTTGTTCCACTCGCCGGAGTTTCCAAAATAAATGCGGAAACACAACGCCGCAAATGCGCAGGTAAAAAACAAGAACAGAGCAGAAGTGGCATACGGTACAGCCAACTTAGAAATGACTACATTGATAGACGTAGCAAGCCACGCGAGCCAAATCGCGTAAATAGGTAATACGTTAAACATACTTATATTATACTTTATTAGGAAGGGTTAGTGCCCTTGTTGTTTGACGGTCAAACTAACCCAGTAGGCGCCGGCGCAGGTAATCAGTAACCCGAGTACTTGGTGCAGGGTAACGGTGTCTAACCCCAACGCGGCAGAGAGCAACAGTGAAAGTACGGGGTAAGATAAATAAATGGCGGTTACTTTGCTTAAATCCAACGCGCGGATTGCTTTGTACCACACCACCATGGCTAGGCCATATTTAAGGATTCCGGTATATCCCAGTACCACCCAAGCGGTGGCGGTAGGCTTAAACGTGAACGGTTCGCCTAAAACGTACATCACCCCTAAAATAACGAGTAACGCCGGCAAAGCAAACAAGTTGCGTGCCATGCCGATTACACGGTAGTCCAAGTGTTTGGGCAGCTTTTTGGCCAGCGTGGACCCGGCTTGTAGCATCCACGTACTGCCTATAATAATAAGGTCTCCGGTCCAACGTGGGGTATATTGTTCTTTTAAAAGGATAATCAGCACACCCAATATAATCAGCGCACTCCCCCCCAACTGCCCCCGGCTGGGAAATTCTTTCAAAAAAATAGCGGCAAAAATAAGGGAATAGATGAGCTCACTTTGTTGTAAAATGGCGGCATTGCCCGGCGTAGTATAATGGAGTGCAATTAAAAAAGCCGTGAACGGAAGTGCGGTGCCAAATGTGCCGATAAATAAGAATTTCCAGGCAGTTTGCGGGGCCAAGAGTTCCCCCCATTTATGGTTTTTGGTAATCCATGGGGCGAAATAAAGTATGCCCAAAAGCGTGCCCAAAAATACGAGTACCACCGGGCTAATAAGCCCGACGGCATATTTGCCCATAATGGGCGATAAACCGACGATAGCCCAACAAATCCAAGCCGCAGTTAACGGAGAGTAAGACATAGATATATTATATAATTTCTTAATGAAGTCAACGAGTAGGTTTGCACGTTAGAAAAAATTTTGCTACAATAACTAAGGAGATTTTTCGCGCAGGTGGCGGAATTGGTATACGCGTGCGTTTGAGGGGCGCATGCCGCAAGGCTTGAGGGTTCGAGTCCCTCTCTGCG
>CACXHA010000103.1 GCA_902767385.1 uncultured Elusimicrobium sp. | reverse complement strand
GCGGTAGTTATCTTTTACTTCCACTTGTGATTTTTTATCGGTGTAACTAAACGTGGTGTTCCAAATCACGCGATTGAGGGCGTTATACATACGGTCCACAAATGGGATTTTCCAACGCTGCGGCAAGTTAAAATCCCACCGTAAATTTAAACTGGGAATCCACTGCGTGTAGCTTTCGCTCACTAGCCCGCGCGCCAGCCATTTATCGTGCGAATTATACAGCACTTTGGGCGTAATACGCATGGCTTTGATGTAAAACGAAGTCTGCGCGGAAACATCATCATCTAAGGTGCGTTGTGCGCTGTAATTGCCGCGGACGTTCCAGGTATTGGTTTCGTGACGGGTATAATTAAGCACCGTATCAAAATAACGCCAAAGCATAAAGCGCAAATCGCCGCCGTATTGAGTATTTTTTTGCTCGTCAGTGCCGATATTTTTTTGTTTGATTTGGCTGTAGCGCAGTTTTAAGTTAGACGAGCTGAGCCACCGCCCGGCATAGAAGAATTTTTCCAAGTCCGAAATGGAAAATGTTAAGTCCGGCAAGGTCAAGCTGGTAGAGTCATACTTAGTACCGGTTTGCTCGTTATTTTGCAGCGTTCTAGAGAAATTGTTAATCAGCGTAATGGTTTGCAGCGGCGCCAACGCACCGGCCAACTTATATTTGGAAAGCGGGCTCCAACGCTGAGTGGACAGGAATGTATCGCGCAGCGTCATACTACGACGGTACCCATAACGCCCCACATCACTTAGCGAACCGCGAATCCAAAGTGATTTGCGCGAATCAAAACCGCTGTCCACATCGTCCCAAGCGTCTGCATCTTGCATGCGGTAGCTGGAAGATACGACAAGTGTACTAAATAATTTACTGGCCGGTATAATTTCGTTCCCGCTTAGCGTAAGCGTAACACCGCCGTCCGAATTGCGGTTAATGGTTTTTATTTCCCCCTCGTTAAAAGTGGCGGTTTGGCCATCTATACTTTTGATACTGTTTTTCTTGCTTAAGTTGTTGTTTTCCTGCGTGTTAATGGTGTAACTGACCGACGGGGCAAGCCAGCGATTAATGCGCCAGGTGGAGTTAAAACCTGCGTTTTGCGTCATGGCTTTGGGGTAGCGGCGCGAATCGGTTTGAGAGTTTACAAATTGCGAGCGTTCTTCTTTACTTTTGCTTAAACTGTAAGACGGAGTAAAATTAAATTTATTGCCGGGCTGATAGGTTACCTTGGCGTTTAGTTTTTGGGTGTTTTCGTCCGTATTAAAAATAGAATTGGTGTGTTGGTCCTGGGCATAGTCAATAGAAGAGGTGGTATAGTGATACCCGGCTTGTATATTTTTAAATGAGCCGGCCGTATGCGCAACTGTGGCCCCGTAAGTGCGGCTTTCATCTTTACGTTTGATAAGGTCATACTCGGCATTATTTTGGGTATATTCCAACCCTACTTGCGGCAGTCCCTTTTTAATAAAATCTCCACGCACCACCGCAGTTTCTTTTTGCACACGACCCTTATCGAGCATACTGACGGTGTTATAGTTGGTACTATCGGTAACTACCGGGGTCTTAACGGTAGAACGCGTTAAATTGGCCTGCATGGGGAATTCTTCAATGCGTGTGAGTTTTACAAAATATTCTTCTTGCGTGGTTTCTTGTTGTTTGGAAACAGCCAGCGGCGTTTCAAAATCGCCGTCTTTGTGCAAATACTTAGCCCCGGCGCTGCCCCATTCGTCCAAGCGCACCACTACGTCGCCTTTGTACGCATCTCCCACCAGTTTAATGGCCTCGGCCAAGTGAAGCACGTTTAACCACACTTCGCCCGCATCTCCAGTATCGGTAGTAATGGTGCCGTCGGGGTTTAGGGTCGTTTTCTTTTCCACACCGGCTAAAATCAAACTCACTTCGCGGAAGTTAACACCCGTTCCCTGAGACTCTACCCTTACCCCATAGTCGACATCCGACACATTTTCAAACGCATCGGTGATACCGTCGCCGTTGCGGTCCACCATTTTAACGGAAATTAAACGCCAACCATAATAATCTACAGGTACGATAATTTTATCGTAATTTTGTTGGGTTCCTACTTTTAAGAAAAATTCAGTTCCTGCGCCTTTGCTTGTATTAGGGTTTTCTCTCTCTCTTGCCCCGTGTAACAGAAACCGAAATTCGCGGTGTTGGGTAAAATCCATGGTGGAAAAGTTGCGGTTGGTGTAGCAGGCCTCGCCGTCACATCCGGTGGTATCAAATTTAATGCGCAAGGATTGGTCCACCGCATTGACGCTTTTGTTGGCTTGGCGGTAATTATCCACCGAGCCGTACAAATAGTTAAACACGTTTAGCCCATCACCGGGAGAATTGAAAATAGGTTCATACTCAGCCGCATTTTGCACGTTGTTAATACCCGATACGGAAAACTTATTCACGTCGGGCGCATTATTGTTCCACGCCGTACCGGAAAGCCCCACGTT
>CACXHA010000102.1 GCA_902767385.1 uncultured Elusimicrobium sp. | reverse complement strand
TTCGGGCTTAGAAAGCATGACAAGTTCTACTTTATCAAATTGGTGATTGCGAATTAAACCGCGTGTGTCTTTGCCGTAAGTACCGGATTCTTTGCGAAAACAGGGAGTGTAAGCCGTCAGTTTAATGGGAAGTTCTTCCTCTGCCACGGTGCGTGTACGGTTTAAGTTCGTCAGCGGGATTTCGGCGGTGGAAACGAGAAATTGTTTTGGCTCGCCGGTTAGTTCGTACATATCTTCACGGAATTTAGGAAGTTGCCCCGTACCGACTAAAATATTTTCATTAACGATAACGGGGGGCATAATTTCGGTATAACCTTTTTGGGCGTGCAAGTCCAACATAAAGGCAATAATGGCACGTTCTAGGCGGGCGCCGTCCCCTTTGAAAAGTGCAAAGCGGCTACCGGACAACGCAGCGGCAGCTTCAAAATCCAAAATACCTAAATTTTCGCCAACGGCTTGATGGTCTAAGGGGGTAAAATCAAATTGCGGTAAAGGGATGGTACAATGGACTACTTCCGGGTTGTCCGCATCGCTAGTACCGAAGGGAATTTTTTCGTTTGGCAGGTTGGGGATGCTGAGCAAAAGGGTATCAATTTCTGCTTTGGCGGGCTCCAGTTCGGCCTCTTTGGCGGTCATTTCTTCTTTGAGTTTGCCAACTTCTTTCATGGCTTCTTGGGCGGCAGCGTCCCCTTGTTCTTTTTTGATCTTGCCGATAGATTTGGACATTTCGTTGCGTTTGGCACGGAGTTCTTCTACACGGGCTAAAATTTTTTTATAAGCGTTGTATCGGGTTAAAACGTCGTCAATTTGAGCGGCCAATTCCGGCTTGCGCAAAGAAAGGCGTTTTTTAATTTCTTCAGGATTTGCGATAATTTGTTTAATGTCCAACATAAAGACCTCTTTATTTAGTGTTTAAATGGATTGCGTACGGCTCTGGGAATAAGTGGCGGTACGGCTTAAATGTGGCGACGGCATACTCCATAGCATAGGTCGTTAACAAGTTTACACTTACCGAAGCTACGCGGCTTTGCCCGGCAATCAAAACAATTACCAGCACCACAAGAGCGGCCAAAATAGCTCTTAAAAAAGTAGAGAACATCCCAAAAGTTACCGAGATAGAATCTTCAGAAAGAGTTCTCATTTCTGTTTCTCCCGTTTGGATAATTCTTTGGTAAAGCTTTTGACCAGTTGGCGGGCCATGTAATCTGCCGCATCCAGCGCGCGGGAACTTTCCTGACTGTCCGAGCCGATCCACACAATTTCCGCCGTTTCAACGTCCACCAGTTTTGCAATTAAAGACACTTTGGCATTGATGGTATATTCCGTGGGGCGAACGTCTACGGAGTTAGAAACTTGGGTGCCCACCGGGCGTTGGTAACCTACGTAGGTGCCGTCCGGCATGCGCATTACGTCTTGACGCATGATAGGTTGCGATTCTGTACGGCGTGAGGAAGTAAGGGCAAGCTCGGTACGGGCGGGAGTGTATGAACTAACCTCTCCGATTAAGAGAACATCTACCCCTAAAATACGGCCGATTTCGCGCGTAGTATCCGGGGATAAATAGCCAGAAACAGAAATGTTGTGTTCTCGTAAAACGCTTTCCAGCTGCGCTCGTTCCACAACTTTAAAGCCGCTGCGGATTAAATACTTGGCAAATAAATTTTCCACCCCGTTTAAGTCCGCCCACGAGTTGGAAAACGCCATAATCCCGATGCGGTTAATTTGGCTAAAATCGTAACTGGGGCTGAGCACCGTTTTAGGCGCACAAGCCAGCAATAGAAAAGCTACGAAAAAAGCGGCACATCTCCTCATACTAGTATTATATAATTTTTGCGAGCGATACGACAGAATAAGCCATGGGTTTAAATCTATTGCCAAATGAAAAGAAAATTTTTACAATATAGGTATCTTACGCAGTACAAGGAGAATTATGAAAAAATTAGTATTATTGGCGGCTTTGCTTTTTACTTTTTCCGCCGCTAAAGCACAAAATTACTATCCTATCAATGATATTGGTTTAATGAGCGGAACTACCCGTTTAGAACTTTACGGTGGCATGGTATTGCCACAAAGCGATTGGGATTACCAAGGCCAAAAAATAGATTTGGGTACGACCGGTTGGACGGCCGGCTTGGGATTTTACCGCAGCTTAACCAGCGTAATTACCTTAGGTTTAGATGGCAACTATGCCCAATTTGGGGATAGTGATAAAGCAAAAGATGGATCTTTTCTTCGTACAGGGGCCGCGACGGGCTTGGTAGCCATGCGGGTTAATTTCTTCCCGCGCCACTCTACCCGCGTGTATATCCCAGTAGGTGTTGGGGTGGGCCATATTTTTGCTCGTCAAAAATTTGATGACGGATCCCACAAAACCTACGACAGTACCGATTTAGCCGGTATGGCTGGTGTGGGCCTGGAATTTGATATTGAAGATATTATTTTTGGTTTGGAAGGGCGCTATTACATGATGCGTACCCGCGACGATGTGAAGACTGCTTTTGGGAAAGGGCACATTCACTATACGGAAATCATGCTTAAATTCGGGTTTAGATTTTAAGAGCCCGGTCGCCATTTAGTAAATATAGGCCCCGCGTTATGCGGGGCCTATTTGCGTGGCGGATTAGAATTTACTTAGGGGATGCTTCACTATCCGAGAGAGTTAAATTCCCGTCGGACAGACAAATCGTATAACCGTAGTATTTATAATACTCTACCAGCTCGTTTTTGGGGACTTCTACTTTCGGGTTGCGTTTGTGACGCGCTTGCATTACATAATAATACGGGACGGTTTTTAGCTCGTTAGAATCGGTGGTGAGTACAAAATAACGATGGCGCTGTTTGGTAACCGGCAAAGAGAGCACCCCCAGTTTTTCTTTGAGCGTTTCGGCAGAACACAAGGTTTGGGTTTCCAACATTTTTAATTCCGGGTGGGAAATTTCAATATACCCTTTGCTAAGTAATTTTTTAGCGCGCTGGTTGGCTTTTTGTACTTCCTGCGGGGTGGGGGGAACGGCTTGATTAGGCAGCAAATATTCTTTTTTACCGGCCAGGGCTTGCGTGTAAACTTGGAAACCTTCTTCGGTTAAAGTGCTGTCTTTAGTAAAAACAGGTTTTCCCTCTTTGTTACGCAGCGCAAATACGTCCTGTATGGAAATGCCCAGGCGTTGAAAAACGGTTACGGCGTCTTGCCCGATATTTTTTTGCAAGGTGTTATATCCGTTGAGGGTTAGCAAATCGCGCGCAAAATCGGTTCCCGGGTTGAGCGTGAGGATATAATCTTTGGTGTTTTTGCCGTATTTGTTTTTTAAATAATCAATGCCTTTGTGTTGTTCGGCCCAGTGGATTTTTTCAAAAAGAACGCGGTTTTTTTCGGTAAGTTCTTTTTGGTCCGGCTTGACGGCGTAGCGTTGTTTTAATGCCGTTAAAATTTCTTCGTCGGTTAAATAATCCGGCTCTAAGCTGATCAGCCGCTGGCGGGCAATCACGTTAAGCGGTTCTACGGCTAAAGCGGAAGTGTAGGCCTCGGCCGCGCTTTGATTGTCTCCCTGGGCTTCCAACAAAACGCCTTTGCCGATGAGCGAGTTTACGTTGGCGGTGTTATATTCCAAAGATTTGGTATACAAAGAAAGCGCTTTTTTGTTTTCTTTTTGCTTGAGTGCAATATCTCCTAGCATAGAGTATGTGTAAGACCAATACGGACTATTGCGTTGCATGTGCTGCAAAGCTGCTTCAAAATGAGATTGGGCACCGGACAAATCGTCTTGTGTGAGTAAAACGCCGGCTAAAGACAAATGGGCTTCCACGTTGGTATTATCCAGCGTAAGGCAGTGGGTAAATGTTTTGGCTGCTGCTGCGTAGGATTGCTTGGCGTATTGGTTTTTGCCTTGGTCTAAACAAGCCGACAAAGTCTGTTCCCCGTAGGAAGGGGAGGTAAGTAAACCGGCGGCCAGTAATCCTTCAAAAAAGTGTTTTGATAAGCGCATACAACACCATTTGTATTTTTTCAAACTTAGTCAGTTTAACCGTTTTTGTAAACGTAAAATCCGTCTTCTCTATTTTAGCAAGATTTTTTTGGTACGTGTAGCCCATTACGCGGCAGGGCAACATGTGGGTTGGCCAAAAAGATTGCATTTGCTCAAACGCGAGTGCATATTTTTCGTGCGCACGGGCGGCCGTTTGCCGCAAAAGTTATTGCACCTGGTCTGCGTGGGTGCCTGCTAAAATTTCTTGCGCGGTAAGCGTGCAAGGCAAGTATACGCGGCCCAAACGAGCGTCATCATACACGTCACGCACGATGTTGGTAAGTTGTACGGCTTGCCCTAAAGACAAAGCCAACGCGTCTGCTTGTGGGCCTTTTACACCTAAAATATCAAGCGTAGCTTGCCCGACGATTACAGCCACGCGGTACAAATACCACTCCAGTTCTTCAAAAGTGGCGTAACGTTTTTTTTCTAAATCGGCTTGCATGCCTTCTAACAAAAGAGTGAAACGGCCTTTGGGAATTTGGAAAGATTGCACGTCTTGCCGGAGTACTTGCCCTAAATCCGTTTTGGGAACGCCCGCATAAATGAAGTCAATTTCTTGCGCTAAAGATTTTAATTCTTGTTGTGGGTTTGGGCGGTCTGGCTCGTCGGCAATATCATCAGCTAAACGGCAAAACGCATAATAATCTGCCAGGGCGCAGCGTTGTCTTTTTTTCAAAAAGAAAAAAGCGGGGCCAAAGCTGGATTTTTTATACGATTGCGGTTGGTTCATGAGCGCAATTCCTTTTTGTGCAAATAAGAAAGCGCAGCACCGGTAGCGGTGGCGTACAGCGCATTTTTAGG
>CACXHA010000101.1 GCA_902767385.1 uncultured Elusimicrobium sp. | reverse complement strand
CCGCCGGTGTTGGAGTATACTTCGGTATCCAGCACCAAGATTTTGATGTTCTTGCCGGAGGCCAACACGTGGTCTAAACCGCCGTAACCGATATCGTAGGCCCAACCGTCACCGCCCAAAATCCAAACGGATTTGCGCACTAAGTAATCCGCTAAGCTTAAGAGGCGTTTGCCTTTTTCGCAGTTGGATTTAGACAAAATTTCTTTCATCTGCGCTACGTTTTTGCGTTGTTCTTCCACGTCGGCGTCGGTCTTTTGCGCGTTGTTAATAATAGCGTCAGCCAACGCTACATGGTCTTTCAGGCAGCAGTTCTTGGTTTCTTCTACTAAAACAAGCGCGTCTTTTTTGAGTTGGTCAAACGCTAAGCGCATACCCAAACCAAATTCGGCGTTGTCTTCAAATAAGGAGTTCGCCCACGCCGGCCCTTTGCCGTCTTCACGTTGGCAGTAGGGGGTGGTAGGCAAGTTGCCGCCGTAAATAGAGGAACAACCCGTCGCGTTGGCAACGGCTAAGCGGTCACCAAAGAGTTGGGTTAACAGTTTTACGTAAGGCGTTTCGCCACAGCCGGCACACGCACCGGAGAACTCAAAGAGGGGTTTTCTCATTTGAGAACCTTTTACAGTTTCTTTCTTGGTGGGGACCGCGGCTTGTTTTACGCGCAGGAAGAAATCGTAGTTTTCAATTTCTTGGTCGCGCACAGAGAGTTGGTGCACCATGTTAATGGCTTTTTTGGTGGCATCTTGTTTGTTTTTGCCGGGGCAGTTAAACACACACGCACCGCAGCCAGTACAATCTTCTACGGCTACTTGTACGGTGAATTTTTTACCCGCCAAATCGGCTTTTCCGTCGGCAGACTTAAAGGCCTTAGGCGCATTTTTTAGTTCGGCTTCATCATACGCTTTAATGCGAATCGCCCCATGCGGACAGACGAGCGAGCAGAACCCGCATTGGATACAAGACTCGGGGTCCCACGCCGGCACCATCAGCGCAATGTTGCGTTTTTCGTATTGAGTAGTTCCGGTGGGGAATACGCCGCCTTCTGGCATTTTGCTAGTGGGTAAATCGTCGCCGCGGCCCGCAATCATTTCGCCCAGCACGTCTTGCACAAAAGCAGGCGCGGTGGCCGGAACGGGAGCTTTGGTGTGCAGTTTAGAAGAAACCGTTGCCGGGTATTTTACTTCTTGTAAGCCGGCTAAAGCCGCATCTACGGCTTTGTAGTTTTTCTGCACTACTTCTTCGCCTTTTTTAGAATAGGTTTTTTCAATAGCGTGTTTGATGTCGGCAATGGCTTTTTCGGTCGGGATTACGCCCGCAATACCGAAGAACGCCGTTTGCATAATCGTATTGGTGCGGCTGCCCATGCCGGTTTTCAAAGCAATTTCGCTTGCGTCAATGACGTATACTTTTAACTGGCGGTCAATGATAATTTTTTGTACTTCGGCCGTCAAGTGGTTCCACACTTCGTCTTTGTTGTAAGGCGAGTTGATTAAAACGGTGGCACCTTTTTTGGCTTTACCGAGCACATCATATTTGTCTAAGAAGTCAAACATGTGCACGCCGATAAAGTCCGCACTTTGGATTAAGTACGGGGCGCGGATATAGTTTTTACCAAAGCGGATGTGCGATGTGGTCATAGAGCCGGACTTTTTAGAGTCGTACACAAAGTACCCTTGCGCGCAGAAACCGTTGGCGGAAATAATCTTCATGGTGTTTTTGTTGGCCCCTACGGTACCGTCGGAACCCAACCCGTAGAAGAGCGCCGCAAAAATGTCGTTAGCGGCTTTGCTTTCCAGCGTAGTTTTGGGGAGTGACAAGCCGGTCAAGTCGTCGTTAATACCTACGGTAAATTCTTTCTTGGGGGCTTTAGCGGCCAAGTTGTCAAAGATAGCTTTTACGTCGCTGGGGGTAAAGTCTTTGGAGCCAATCCCGTAGCGGCCGCCCGCGATAAACGGAGTTTGCGGGAATTTGGCTTTAGCTTCGGCAGTGAGGAAAGCCGCGCATACATCTTGGAATAGCGGCTCACCCAAGGAGCCGGGCTCTTTGGTGCGGTCCATGACGGCTACTTTTTTAATGCTGGCAGGGATGACGCGTACAAAGTCGGCAATGGAGAAGGGGCGGAACAATTTTACTTTGAGTACACCCACTTTTTGGCCTTTTAGGGCTTCCACCGCATTTTGCGCTACGTCGGCACCGGAACCCATAATTACGATTAAGCGTTCGGCATCGGCATCGCCAAAGTATTGGAATAAATCATAGTTGCGGCCGGAGATTTTGGCAAATTTTGCCATTTCTTCTTTTACAATACCGGGCACCGCGTTGTAGAATTTGTTGACGGCTTCGCGTTCTTGGAAGTACACGTCCGGGTTGGCGGCAGTACCGCGTACGGTGGGGTGTTCCGGGTTTAAGCCGCGGGATTTGTGTTGCGCGATGAGCTCGTCGCTAATCATTTCCTTCATTTGTTCTTTGGTCAAAGGTTCCACCATGTTAAGTTCGTGGCTGGTGCGGAATCCGTCAAAGAAATGCACAAACGGTACGCGGGCACGCAGCGTGGCGGCTTGCGCGATTAAGGCCATATCCATGGCTTCTTGCGGATTGTCGGAGCAAAGCATAGCCCAACCGGTTTGGCGTACGGCCATCACGTCGGAGTGGTCACCGAAAATGGAAAGCGCGGTGGTGGCAATCGCACGCGCAGACACGTGAAATACGGTTGGCGTAAGTTCACCCGCGATTTTGTACATATTCGGGATCATTAAGAGTAACCCTTGAGAAGCGGTAAAGGTGGTAGTTAAAGCACCGGCTACTAAAGAGCCGTGTACCGCGCCCGAGGCGCCGCCTTCGGATTGAAGTTCGTTTACGCTGGGAACGTTGCCCCAGAGGTTGGTTTCGCCTTTGGCGCTTTTAGCGTCACAGATTTCGCCCATCGTAGAGGAAGGCGTAATCGGGTAAATAGCAATTACTTCGTTGGTAGCATGGGCGACGTGCGATACCGCAGTGTTGCCGTCCATGGCGACTAATTTAGCCATAATACAGAAGTCTCCTTGTGTAATTTTAAATCGGTGTGGTGATAAAAACACCTGCCGGATAGAATCCGGTACCATAGTTATTATACCATTTTTGAACGGCGAACGAGATGCCGGTTTATACCCCGGCAACAATTCTTCAAATTTAAGCTCTTAGCCGCCGACTTTCGCTTGCGTACCTGTGATGCTTTGCGCCGTCCGCAAGACGTACGTCACGCTCAACTTACAGCGGACAATCCTCTTAAATTTGAAAAATCAGCCCGCTGTCAGTTTCTGCCGGTGTTTTGGGGAAAACGGGCCACTCTGCAGGCGGGAGAAATCGGTACCAATAATCTTTACGCTAACTATGCTACATAATTTGCAAAATTTATCAAGGCCTAAAAGGTCCTATTTTTTGAAAAATAACTTTTACACCCTGCGGCCAAAGGCCGCGCAGTAAGAAAAATATATTTCTGTTTCTGTATCTGTTTCTGTTTCTGTATGGCATAAATGACTGGCATAACAGAAAGAAATGCTTGACGTACCGTTTTACATGCGCTATAGACAGTTGTTTTTTTTTTTTGCTACATTTTTAGATAGGATATGGGGGGAGATATCCCCGCAATAAACGTGCCGTATAAAAGGTTTTAGAGCGTTTTAAAAGGATTTCTCTCTGTCTCTCCACATATCCAAACAGAAAGATAGAGCAGGGACTTTTTGCCCCTGCCCGATTAACTTGGAGAGGTTATGAAAAAGAAGGCATTTACTTTAACAGAGCTGTTAGTAGTAGTGGTAATTATTGGGGTATTGGCCGCGGTGGTGTTACCCAAATTTACCAAGGTGATTGAGACGCGCAAAGCGACCGAAGCTGAAAGCGTAATGATGGCAGTACGTAACGAGCAAGAAGCCCGTTGTATGTT
>CACXHA010000100.1 GCA_902767385.1 uncultured Elusimicrobium sp. | reverse complement strand
TCAAGCAACTTGCGTTTTAAACGGCACTACCAAAAAGAAAACAACAAAAGCCCAAAAAATTGTAAAATATACAAGAAGAAGTTCAATTTTTTAGGAGGCCTCACAATGACCGTTTCTTACAAAGAACTTGGCTTGGTAAATACCCGCCAAATGTTCAAAGACGCTATGGCCGGCGGCTATGCTATCCCGGCTTACAACTTCAATAACATGGAACAACTCCAAGCGATTGTAACCGCTTGTGTGCAAACTGGTTCCCCGGTAATCTTGCAAGTATCTAAAGGTGCCCGCCAATATGCCAACGCCACGCTCTTACGCTGGATGGCCCGCGGTGCTGTGGAAATGATGCCGGAACTGGGCAAACCGGTTCCGTTGTGCTTACACTTGGACCATGGTGATTCCTTTGAACTGTGCAAAGACTGCATTGACAATGGTTTTTCGTCCGTAATGATTGACGGTTCCCACTTGCCGTACGAAGAAAACGTGGCCTTAACCAAAAAAGTAGTAGATTATGCACACCAACATGATGTAACCGTAGAGGGCGAATTAGGCGTGCTCGCCGGTATTGAAGACGAAGTTTCTGCCGAACACCACACCTATACCGACCCGGCCCAAGTAGAAGACTTTGTAAAACGCACCGGCGTAGATTCCTTGGCTATCTCTATCGGTACTTCTCATGGTGCTTACAAATTTAAAGTAAAACCCGGCGAGAAATTACCCGAACTGCGCTTTGATATTTTGGATGAAGTATCCAAACGCTTGCCCGGATTCCCGATTGTACTGCACGGTTCCTCTTCCGTACCGCAATGGGCCGTTAAACAAATTAACGAATACGGCGGCAAATTAGATAACACCGCCGGTATCCCGGAAGAACAACTGCGCAAAGCCGCTAAATCAGCCGTGTGCAAAATCAACGTGGATAGCGACGGCCGCTTAGTGATGACCGCCACCATCCGCAAAATCTTTGCCACCAAACCGGCCGAATTTGACCCGCGCAAATACTTAGGCCCGGCGCGCGAAGAGCTGATTAAAATGTACGCCGAAAAGAACGAAAACGTATTTGGTTCCGCCGGCCGCGTAAAATAAGGTTTTACCTTATAACAAAAACCCCGCTCTTAACGAGCGGGGTTTTTTATGCAACTCTCAAAACGTTACCCTTTCAATTTTTCCCACAACGTTTTTTTGGCAGGGCTCACAAGTAAGGCCGATTTTTCCACCACGCCCACCAACACTCCGTCTTCATTGACAACCGGTAGTACAGAAAGCGTTTCTTGTGCAAAAATGGTTTGTAGCGCGGACACCGGGTCTTGGGGCCGTACTGCCTGAAATTTATTCATCACACTTCCGCACACCACCTGCGGATTAAAGAAAGCCAACTCTACGGTGGAAATGACCCCTTTTAACTCCTCATTTTTCCCGGTAACAAAGCACACCCGGGGCAATTTTTTACGCGGCAAATTTTTAAGCCGGTTAATCAGTTCAGCCACTTTCGTTTCCGTCCGTACGGCTACAAAATCAGTACGCATTACTTGGCCTACGCTACCCGGCTCAAACCCGTTAGCCGCTTGCACCAACTGCACAAACGCCGCCGGCAAAACGCTTTTTAAACGCTCCTGATAGGGCGTAGCAAACTCTTTCCACAATCGGGCCGCTTGCGGTACTTCTAAATGCGTAAAAACGTAACAAGCCTGTTTTAAGGGCAAACGGCGCAACACCGCAGCCGCTTTGGGCGGATCCATCGGATTTAGCACCGCAATCAAACTTTGCGCTTTAAGTCCCCCCACCAGTAAAAGCACTTCATGCGTAGCTAACGCGGCCAACGTCTGCGCCGCCGTTTGCGGAGCCACAGCAATCAATTTTTCGCTCATCAGTACAGCCAAATGCTGCATGGGGTTGTTATTCATACTTCTATTATAAAAAATTTGGACTATTTGCGCGTTTTGCGTTTTAAGAAACGCTTTCCTACTACGTCGGTAGCTTTGTTTTCCAGTTCCCGCAACGTTTCCTTAAATTCATTACTCTGCGGGATAAAACCATTACTTAAGCTTTTATCGTTAATTACGGTCAAATTCCACCCGCCCGGCACGCGCAGCCATACGTAGGTAAGTCCGTCAATATCATAGCGCAGCGTTTGGTTAAAAGACAAATTATAAATTGTTTTTTTAGGCATGGGCTTGTTTCCTCTCTAAAAATTATTATACTAATAAAAAGGAGGCACGTATGCTTTTTTCAAAACCGGTACACAAACTGACTTTTCAGGATGTAGTAGAATTTTGCAAGCGGCAAATCCCGGAAAACAAACAACTGGATTATAAATATTTGCTGCCCAAAAATCATGAAAAATTTGCCAAAACTATTGCCTCTTTTGCCAACGCCATGGGCGGCACCATTATTGTAGGCGTACAGGACGATAAAAATGACAAACCCGCCCCTCCTTTTACCGGTATTGCCTACCATGAAAAAGTACGCAATTCCATTGAGGATATTATTCAAACCTATATTGACCCCATTGTGTTTGTAGATGTAAATGTATGTACCAATAAACGCGGGGACCGTATGTTTGTGGTGATTGACATTCCGCAAAGCAATTTAACCCCGCATTTGGTGGGCAAATTAAAACGTGCCTATATACGCACCGGGCAAGCCTCCCGACCCGAAGCCATTGTGCACCCGGACAAACTACCCTGGCTGTTAGATCACCGCCAAAAATCCGAGAGACTGCGCCACATTTTATGTGATAAAGCCGAAAGACATTTTGAAAATTATTTAAAAACCTGTACTGCATCTACCGACGGAGAAAGCATTAGCACGTTTACTTTTGTGCCGCTCTATCCACAAGAACCGCTGATTGATTACAAACAAATTCCAACTCTGGTAGCGGCCTGTTCCACACACGCCCCTTACGGCATCATGGTCAATCCGGATTATCCCCTCAAACCGGTACAAGACGGCGTGAGCGTCATTTCCAACGCGCGCGGCATTTATAAAATGAGTGAATTTAATGCGTACGGCCTGGTGATGAACAAGCAAATCATCAGCCAAGACGAAATAGTAAACGGACACCTTTCCCAAACAATTCACGTGGAAAAACTCTGCCAAAATGCGGTGTTATTTTTTATAACGGCCCGTAAATTTTTAGAAAAAATATCCTTTGGCGGGCCCTTACAATTGCGTTTTAAGTTAACTAATACCCGCGGCAAACGTGCCTTGCTGGATACCAAACAATCTACCGTATTGGAAGACTACCTGCACATGGACCGCAGTTTGTTTTTGACAGATTTGCAAACACATCTGCCGGCTTTGTTGGAAAATTTATTGCATGAGGCAGCTTGGTCGCTGGGATTACAAGTTCCCCCCGCTACGATTCACGCCCTTATTGAAAAATATATCCGAGAAGCAGAAGAATAGATGGGCCCAATACTGCCCTGTTCCTCTTGTAGTAGAATTAGCGACGTCTACCTGGTAAATGTGCGCCTAAATACGCTTTTTTTGGACCTATGCCCAATATAGGTCCTAGGACCCTGGTAAAGCCATGCGTTTTGTGTTATTCTCTTAGTAAGGAGAATAATTATGAAAAATTTATTTGCTATGTTAGGAACTCTATCTATTCTTGCTTGCTGTACGTTGTTAAATGCTCAAGAAACGCAGTTTGTCAAACAATTACTTAAGAAAAACAATTTAGCCAAAGTATCCGAAACCATTGAGCGCAAAATTGTATCTGCTACCTACGTGCCTAATGCTTACGTTCCAAAGTTCTTGATAGAAAATTCCCCCCAAGCCCGGGAACGATCTTTAGCTCAACAACACAAGTCGAATTCTTCTATCCCTGTACTAACAGATAAACCGGTGGCCCTAGCCGATGCTCAGGGCAACCAAAAAGCCCAACACTCTATTATGCCCTCCGCCGTTACCGTATTGGGCTCTCCGGCTATTAAACGTGCCGAAGAACGTACCATTACGTTTTTGCGTCGTCAAGCCCAAGAAACTACCGTAGCAGAATATATTCCTCCAATGGAACGGGAACGCTGGAGAGAAGAATTTGAAGCTCTCCGCGCTCTTTACATCAAGGCAGAACCTACTAGCCCAGAGAATTTACCACAACATTTTACTCACCAAGTACCCCCGGAGACGGCTGCTTATTTACAAAAACAATACACCCAACTGGTCAAGTTAATTGAAGAAACAAATAAAAACCTAATGCCTAGAGTCGTTTATTCCTTCCTACAAAACGAGGGTAGACAATTTTCACAAGAAGAAAAAACATTTATTACTAGGTCCATTTATAATTTACGCATCCAGATAGCCGTATTGCTCAAGGCCATCAATACAGACCCCTACCTGCTTGTGCAACGTAAATATTGGGACCGGATGTTTGGAGCTTTTAACCCGTTGCTTAAAGGAGTTTTGGCCAAACCGACCTCTATTTTCCGCCAAGACAAACGTGAATTTGTTTTTCAAGAGTTTGCTCTTCACAATCCGGACGGGTCGGCCCCCTATTTGCCGGATTCCAAAACCATGATTGCCGGCGAAGATGAAGAAGATGATGATTTTGACGAAGAACAATACGCCGGGCAACAGCAAGATTATCGGCGCCGCGCCGCGCGGATGGCACAAGAACGCCAACATAAAGCAGACATGATAAAATTGGCCGAAGCCGAACGCGACGAGCTAATTGCCCGCCTTCCTGCCAACTTGCGTATTGCAGTAATTAATGACGACCGTCTCCCGCTTATTAACTTTGAATATTGGGCTAAAAACGGTTGGCTAGGAAAAAATGCAACCGTATCTACCTTTCAAAATGGTTTTAATTTTATGAAACAAATCAAATGCGGCGTCCGTTACGACATTGTGATTACCGACTTGGTTCTACCAGACGGGGGCGTATCTATGATGGAAAATTTCCGCATTTTGGATCCTAACGCCATTGTATTTGCCTCCAGCAAATTCTATCCTGGAGACGGAGACGATCACTCTGCGCGGGACCTGTTTAACTTTGGTATCGATGGATATATTTGGAACAATACCAACTTAAACGAAGGTTCGTTTGGCTATTTGCAATATTTACGCCAACTCAATAACCACTATTACTACAAAAATAAGTACGGTTGGAGTCGGTAAAAAAATCGGTTTTAAATAACCATCCCCCGGCATAGCCGGGGGTTTTTAACAATACGGGTAAAACCCTTGCCTACTAGCCCAGGAATAAAAACCCTTCTAACTGTCTGCCACACGCGTTTTACCCACTCTTAAAGGGTCATCCCCGATTTGGCGGCCCGCAGGGTTCGGGGATCTCCCGCCTGTTTATTTCCGGCGTTTAACATCAGCTCCTACTCTTGCTTGTAAAAACGGATGTGGAAGATTCCCAACAACATTCCTCGGGAATGACACCTTATTTTATCACCACACAAAACTATTCTAACAACCTGTTCATCGCTTAAAACTATACTGAACCCCACGCCTAGCGTGGGGGTTTCAATTAACAACAAAACACCCCGGAGGGTTCCGGGGTGAATCGTTTCTGTAAGGAATCTCTTTACAACACAAGCGTATCCTTAGCAATTTTTAGTCATCACAAACGCAAAGGTTGGCTGACATTCCTGAGCCGTACACTTCACACGTCTGCGTAGAAGGGTACCAGTATCCAGAACACCAGCAAGAAAACCCACTTTCAAAACTGGAATCTCCATTGCGCTCTAAGGTAGCACGGGCATCACACGCCTCTTTCCCTGTAGTGATACATTCATTGTTGCCCCATGTCCAAGAACTGCCGGAACAACTCAGCGGATATACCCAAGCATAGCCGAACGGACACGAAGAATCTACCGCAGGTTTCCTGTTTGCACGATTATTATTACACCCGCAATTACTATAATCCCAGGAACCGTAACTCCAACTCCACCCATTTGTACTATTCCCCGAACAAGTGGCAGTTCTAGTTTTGTTTGCTGTGGGATTGGTATATCCACTACAAGTACTGCTAGAACTCGCTGTTGTACAGGTGTTACTTTTTTCCGTTCGTGTCCATTTTCCACCGTTATTTGTGGTTCCACGTGTACAGCTTA